>JANQLA010000477.1 GCA_028280855.1 Melioribacteraceae bacterium | reverse complement strand
GCAGGCTGGCACAACACAGGACATTACGTGGCAAACCACAGGTGTTGAAAACGTAAGGATTGAACTAACAACTAATAACGGTATCGATTGGGCTACAATTGTTACATCAACACCTTCAGACGGCCATTACACATGGAACCAGGTTCCTTCATCAGTATCAACGAATTGTAAAATAAAGATAAGCGACGCTGCCGACGGAATGCCTTCGGATGATAGCGACGATTTCTTTACTATTGCTCCCGAGCCCGGTATAACTGTAGTTTCGCCTAACGGCGGCGAAAATTATCTTACCGGAACCAGTACTTCTATTAGTTGGACTTCGGTTAATGTAGCTAATGTTAAAATAGAATATACCACGAACGGTGGAGCCAATTGGGAAACAATTGTTTCATCAACCGGAAGCGACGGACTTTACCTATGGGAAAACATTCCGAATTTAAATTCAGCTTTATGCCAGGTTCGTATAAGCGATGCAAGCGACGGATCGCCGTTTGATATATCCGACGGATACTTTAACATAACCAACCAGGTTGAAGAAACGATTTCCATTATTTCCCCCAACGGCGGTGAGGAATTTGATGCCGGTACAAAACAGAACATTACTTGGCAAGCTACGGGGGTTGCCAGGGTCGATGTTCAATTTACTACTAACAATGGTTTGACGTGGACTGATATTGCAGTTGATATAGAAAATTCAGGAGCCGTTGAATGGGATATTTCGCTTGGTATCAATTCGCCACAATGTAAAATTCGTGTTAAAGACAATATTGATGACGTACCTACAGATGAAAGCGACGGTACTTTTACCGTCAAACCTGCACAGTCAATCACTGTTACTGCTCCTATTGGGGGTGAGGTATTCCAGGCAGGAGAAGGTATTCTTTTAGAGTGGACATCAACAGGTATTGAAAATGTTGGTATTAGATATACTACTACAAATGGATTAGGCTCCTCTCAGGAACCATCTTTTTATACTGTTACAGGCAGCGCGCCAAATACTGGTGAGTATTCAACGAGTTTTTCAATTGCTTCAAGCGAATATTATGTTGAAGTATTCGATGCTGAAGATGGATCACCAGTAGGCAGAAGCATTGGCAATTTTACAATTTTACCGCAGGTTACTAATTCCATTACAATAGTTTCACCAAACGGTGGTGAAAAATTACTTGTAAATGAAACTCAGGAAATTCAATGGCAATCGCAGGGAGTAGAATTTGTAAACCTTGAATACTCTGTAAACGGAGGAGCAACATTTGCAGATATTGCCACGAACGAACCAAGTGACGGAATATACCTGTGGACAGTACCTGACATTGCTACAAGTGATAATTGTGTTTTAAGAATATCCGATGCGAGTTCCGTTTCAATTTTTGATGAATCGAACAGCTTATTCAGTATTCAGCAAAGGTTCCTGCGTGTTACTTCGCCAAACGGAGGTGAATTGCTTGATTACGACAATGGGCACTTTATTACATGGGAGTCTGCAGGTGTGACAATGGTTGACTTATACATCTCTTATAACAATGGAGCTAGCTGGGATGTAATTATAACCGGATTAACAAACACCGGCGGTTATGAATGGGATCCGCCCGACATAGTTACAAACCTTGCACGAATAAAGATTGAAGAAACAGGCAATCCGTCCTTATCGGATATAAGCGATGGCTTCTTTGCTCTTGACAATGATGATGATCCGTTTAGGTCGTTTATTCAAATTGTCACACCTCAAAAAGATTTTGTGTACCCCGCGGGTGTCGACCTAGATATAAGATGGAATAATTCGCGTGATATAATTTCTGTTGATATTGACTTCTCAGGTGATAACGGCGTAACATGGACAAACCTGGTTGCAGGGTATACACAAATAAAGTGGAACGAAGAAAATTCATATACATGGGTTGCGCCGCCTGTTGTTCCGTTCGGAAGGGTTCGCATAACAGGTTATGACAGTACAGGCGCAGTCGTTGCAGTTTTCTGGAGCGAGCCGTTCGAGATTCAATAGAATTACTTTTTTATCTAATTTTTAGAAAGGCTGTAATCGATTTGGTTACAGCCTTTTTTGTTTGAGAATAATTAGTTATTAGCTTAGTTTTGCAACATATGGCGCATTCGTCTAGTGGTCCAGGACACCGCCCTCTCAAGGCGGAGATCACGGGTTCGAATCCCGTATGCGCTACAGGTAAGTAACGTAAGTGAAAATTTTTTCGCACATTATATCTATAATGTAGTGTTGCTCTTGCATTAAAATTGTTTAACGAAAACAAAAGTTGTTGTGAAAAGTTTTTATTGCCCTAAGCTTGTAAATTATGTCTCAGAAGAAATTTGTTCAGATTGTAGTGATCGCGATCTATGCTCTGCAAAACCAAGTCGAAAACTTGGCTACTTTTTTTTAATATCCAGCATACTTCTAATCACCTGTATGTTGGTGTTATCATTCCACTATATTAACTAAAAGAATAATAATCCTTGTATGCTAAAAAATTTTAAAACTCGTAAGAAGCGTTCAGTCGAAGTTATGGATTTACTTGCCACCGAGTACCCAGCTGTAAAACCTGCACTTAATTACAGAAGTGCGTTTCAGCTTTTAATAGCTACTATTCTTTCCGCACAGTGCACAGATGAAAGAGTAAATATCGTAACAAGACAACTATTTAAAAAGTATAAAAAACCTGAAGATTACCTGAAAGTAAGCCATGAAGAACTTGAACAGGATATATTTTCAACCGGTTTTTACAAGCAGAAGGCGAAAAGTATTCGTAACTGCTGCGAGCAATTAATCGAAAAGCATAACGGAAAAGTTCCAAGGTATTTTAACCTTCTTGTTCAACTGTCGGGGGTTGGTAGGAAAACCGCGAGTGTGGTTGCCGGAAATGCGTTTGGTATACCTGCGATTGCTGTTGATACACACGTAAAAAGGTTATCAAACTTGTTGGGGTTAGTCGATACTAAAAATCCCGAGAAAATTGAAGAAGAATTAAAGAAACTATTACCCGAAGATTATTGGATTAATTCATCTCACTGGCTGGCTAACCACGGTAGAAATGTTTGCTTTGCCAGGAAACCTCAATGCCACCGGTGTGTTATCTCTGATTTATGTCCGTCGTTTAATCCATACTCCGATCAACTAATTCCCAATAAAAAAGTGTTAAAAAATGAGCATCGAAAGAGATAGAGAAAAGTGTTTGGCTATTCTGAAAGAATATACTAAAAGCGATAGTTTGTTAAAACATGCTTACACCGTTGAAGCCTGTGTAAGAGAATACGCGATAAAATATAGTGAAGATGAAA
>JANQLA010000450.1 GCA_028280855.1 Melioribacteraceae bacterium | reverse complement strand
TTTTTATGACGAACCAAGCGTACTGTATTTATACAATAGAAGGGAAAGATACGGCGGAAGATTTGATCGCGTAGAAAATTCCAATCTGAAACCCCAAAGAACAATAGCATATGAACTAGGTTTCGAACAGCAAATAGGGGAAGATTATTTATTTCATCTTTCCGGTTACTACAGGAATATAACCAATCAAATAATGTGGGTAAATTACTATAACGAAAGCGGAACAAGAATATCAACTTACTCAAATGGGAATTATGCCGACTCCAGGGGACTTGAAGCAATATTTGAAAAAAAATTCGGACGCTTTCTACTCGGCAGTCTCAGCTTTGATTATCTAATTACTTCATCAGGCAACTATGGAACAGGCGTTTATTACGAAGATGAATTAAGAGCTCCCGTACTTGCAAGCAGTTCGCAATATACGCCCGGCGCCTCGTACTCATTCCTTGCGAATGTAACTTTCAAAACTCCCGATGAATGGGGAAAAGATTTACTGGGAGTCGATCTGTTTGGAAACTGGGTACTGAACCTATCGCATGAATATAGAAGCGGAAGAACGTTCACATACAATCCCAGGGGATTACCGGGCGTGAACAATAATTTAAGATGGCGTCCGAACCAGAACACAAATATGAGATTATCAAAAGCTGTTGAAATAAGCGGTCTTTCGATGCAGCTATATTTAGAAGTATACAACCTGTTCAATGTAAAAGAATTGAATAGAAACCTACGATCGATGTTATTACCTTATTTGAAATTATATAGGGATTACCTCGACTCCCTGATACTACCGGATGAAGGCGGAAATGATCAACCGGGCGATTATAAAGCTGATCACATAAAATTACCTGATCCGGCAGATTTTCCAACTCAATTACTCTTTAATACTCCAAGAGATATTTATCTTGGTGTAAAAATTAACTTTTAACGCGGGGCAAAAATGAGAAACAAATTCATTTTTATAGTTGTTGTTTGCTTTTTCCTTATTGACATAAATTTATTTTTTGCTCAGACAAAGTATGAGCATCACGTTAATAGGTTAGCCGCAGAAGTTAGTGAACACGGGGCGCTTCTTTATAGACAAAATACGGTTTTGTATCCAACGTGGCCGTTTGATTCGAGGTACTTCAATTTCTCAGGTAGAAAATTTTACCAGGCGTCGTGGGGCGTTTGGTTGGGAACAAAAGATTTTACCGGCGTTAACGATACTATTCCAAACGATGCGTTCGTAGCATGCGGCAACTTGTATTTGAATATCAATGATATAGTGCCATTAAGCTTACAAAAAAGAATACGTCATAAATACCCGGAAGTTCGTGTTGATGACGGCACCGGAAATATCTTAACCGATTCTTTTGATGATGCAGATATTGTTCCTTCGCTAAAATGTGATGAGCAAATTGAAAGCGTTTGGACAACATCACTCGGCTTAACAATTCAATTAAGAACATACGCATATACAATACAGGATCATAAGAACTATATAATCTATGATTACAAATTCATTAACACCGGTAATGTTGATGAAGATCCTTTAACGCGCGAGTTAAGCGCACAGTTAAAAGATGTCTGGCTGGGCTTTTCATTTAACACGGATATTAAACCAAAATTTGGTGGAACTGAACAAGACGATAACTATGAATATTACGGCTCTAACTACTCCGATTGGGTCAACGGCGATGCTTCTGCAGATTCTGCAAGAATATTTTTAGCATGGGATGGTGATTATGTTGATACGGATAGTTTTGATCCTGACCCAATTACAAAGGAGCCGCAAGTACCAGGTTTTTACGGTTTAGGAATTCTACATGCGGATAAGCAAGCTATTGATGATTTGGAAGTTGGTTCATCCGATGATCCGAACCTTCCGTTAAATGTTTCAACTTCCAGCGGGTTGGAGTCTTCGGCATCAAGCCAGATTCAGAAAATGGAGCAGGGAGGTAATGAAAATGTTGCGGGATACGGCGCGGGTAATTTTGTAATGGGTTTTGGACCGTATAACATTCCGTTAAACGAAGATGTAAGAATAGTATTGGTACAAATCGTTGATGGAATATCAAGAGAAAAGGCCGAAGAATTAGGCTTAAAACTACTTAGCGGCGAAATATCAAAAGATGAGTATGAAGCGGAAATATCTACTGGCAGAGACTCTTTGTTTAATTCGCTAAATGCAGCTAAAACTGCTTTTAAGAAAAGATACGATTTACCCGATCCATTGCCGCCGCCGGATACGTTGAAAATTACTACCGGCATAGGCAGAATTCATTTGAACTGGTCTTCAAATGCTGAGAGCGATCCCGATCCTGATACAGGTGTTAATGATTTTGCAGGTTATAGAATTTACAGAGTCGCGATTACACCGGATGATACTTGGGAAATGATTTATGAGATGGGCGGGGATTCAGGGAACCCGATAGAGCACAGTTATGTTGATTCAAACATCGTAATGGGTTTTGATTATTATTATGCTGTAACAACGTTCGATGACGGTTCGCAGAATCAGCTAAATCCCGGCAGGTCGTTGGAAAGTTCAATGCTTGCTTCAACAGCGTATATATCAACGTCGGCTTCAAGAGAACCGCAGGTAACGTCCCAGGGATTTAAATCTAACCTTCGCGTTGTTCCAAATCCATTCAATATTCGATCACGAAACTTTGGCGATCCTACTGACCCGGGCAGTACAGCAAATAATAAACTACTGTTCGTTGGTCTTCCTGCAGAATGCACGATAAGGATTTTTACTGTTGCCGGAGACCTTGTAAAGACTATCCATCATAATAACGGACTCGGATCGGAAGAATGGGACCAGGTAACGGATTCAAACCAGTTTATAGTTAGCGGATTATACATCGCACATGTAGAATCAGAATTAGGTGATGAAATTATAAAATTTGTGGTGATAAGATGATAGAGAAAATCTTTATTCGCTTAGCGATTATAATATTATTTTACTCATCGGTTTCCGTCATTGCTCAGGATAATTTCGAAAAGGTAGCTCAGAGCGGAATGCAATATTTAAAGATTGGCGTTGACGGCGCTATGGTTGGTAAAGGGGAATCCGGGATATCTTATGTCGAAGGAGTTTCCGCTATGTTTTGGAATCCAGCCGGTTTATCGGATCTTAAGGGTCAGGAAGTGATGTTCAGCCATAATTCATGGATCGCTGATATATCAATGAATGTATTTGCGTTCGGGATGGATTTTAACGATTGGGGCGTGTTTGGCGTCAACTTGCTGTGGATGGATTATGGGGAATTGCGCCGAACTTCTGTGGCAACAACGATTGAACAATCTGCTAAAGGTGGTTATGTTGATGAAGGATCGTTTTCACCATCAGACATGGCATTAGGGTTAGCATATTCGTTACAGGTTTCCGAGCAGTTTTCTTTTGGAGGCCAGGTAAGATATTTATACCAGAATTATGGAAATAATATCATTATAAATAATTCGGGCGAAAGTGTTGATTCTGAAAATACAATGTCGGCATTCACTTTTGACTTCGGTACAAAATACCGTACCGGTTTCGAAAGTTTAGTAATTGCAATGGCTATTCAAAATTTTTCTTCTGATCTTAAGTATCACCAGGAAAGCTTTAGCACACCGCTTACTTTTAAAATTGGGGCGTCAATGAATTTGTTCGACATATATGATTCAGGAACAAATAATAAATTAATTTTATCTGTTGATGCCATTCATCCGCGGGACTTTTCCGAGAGATTAAATTTGGGTTTGGAATTTGATTACCTTGGATTGTTTCAGTTAAGAGGCGGGTATAGAATTAACTATGATGAAGCAAATTTTACAACGGGCGCCGGTGTTAAGTACTCGCTTTCCAACAATATTGGTATTAGAGTTGACTTAAGTTATATGTTAGTATCTTCAAATCGTTTTACTTCGCCGTTACAATTAACAGCAGGCTTATATATCTTTTGATGAAAATTCAAACCGGGAAAATTATATGATTAACAGCGCCAAAAATATAAAAGGACAAACACTACTAAGACAGAGAAATGTCAAAGTTGTTTTAGATAAAATTAATTCCGACGGGCCAATAGCAAAACGGGATATTGTAAATAGTACGGCCATAAGTTTTGCAAAGGTCAACAATATTACAACAATGTTGAGTAAAGTCGGCTTAACAGTAGAAAATGGTAAAGAGCAGTCAAGCGGCGGAAGAAGATCTACGTTATTCGGAATAAACAAGAACTTTAGATATACAATCGGGTGCCAGCTTTCGCATACCAGGATACAAACTATAATAGGCAACTTGAAAGGTGAAGTTATTCATGAAGATATTAGACCTTATGATAAAAGTGAAGGCAAGGATGCTGTAATTAAAATACTGATTGATTCTATTGATGAAATCATCAAAAAATCCGAGATACCGTTAGAAAAGTTTTTAGGAATTGGATTATCAATTGCAGGTCTATATAATCCTTTTGACGAAACGGCCATACCATTCCCACACTTGGTAAAATGGGGCAATGTTGCATTTAAAGAAATATTAGCTGAACATTTTAAACTACCGAGTTACATTTTGAATGTGGCAAACGCCGCAGCTTTAGCTGAATTGAATTTTGGCCTGGGAAAAGAAAAAGATAGTATTTTATATGTCAATGTCGGCACAGGGCTTGGCATGGGTATTATTCTTAACGGCAAATTATACGAGGGTATTTCAGGATCTGCCGGTGAGTTAGGCCATATTTCGATTGATGATCATGGCCCTTTATGCGAATGTGGAAATCTTGGCTGCCTTGAAGCTATTGCGAGTACACAGGCCGTTGTTAAGCAAGCCAAAGCTTTATTAGAGAAAGGTGTAAGTTCAAACATACTTCCACTTGTGAATCACGATATAAACAAAGTTGACTTCGAATTAATTTGCGAAGCAGCAAACGAAGGTGATAAACTCGCTTATAACTTAATTGATAGAATGGGCCAGAATATTGGTGAAGGAATAGTTACAATCATCAATCTGTTTAATCCTGCACGCATAATCATAGGCGGTAAAATTAGTTGCGCAAGTAATATTGTAACAACATCCATAAATAATATTGTACAAAAAAGAGCATTAGAAATTCCCCGAAGACACACAGAAATTCTCTTTTCTACTATGGGAAGTCGTTCAGGTTCAATTGGCTGCACAGTTCCGATTATTGAAGACTTCTTTAATGAAA
>JANQLA010000393.1 GCA_028280855.1 Melioribacteraceae bacterium | reverse complement strand
TAATTGCATTGCTTCCGTTTTTTCAGACTTTATCACAGATTAAGATAGTTGAACTTCCTTTTACCCCTTTAAACGAGTTGGGAAGAACCTATAACTTCGGCAACGAATTCAGGCAAATTTTGCCGCTGATGAATAACTGGACGGTATATGTTGATGAGTCTAAGGAAAACGCCGCCACAGTGGACCTACCTTGCTACTTCGAGGATGGAAACAAATTAATATTTGAAAAAAATTTTGAAATTAACAATCTTATGCTTAGCGACCGAAGCTTCGTTTTGCATTGCAATGGAATAAATTATTCCGCCGAAGTTCTTTTGAATGATGTCGTAATTTTTAAAGATGATGTTGCCGGATTACACTTTAGTTTACCACTTACAAAGGCTCTACTTAAATCTTTAGAGCCGAATAATATTAAGATAATTGTAACGCATGAACTTGATGACGAGAATACTATTCCGCCAATTCAAAGATATTTATTCCCGAAGAATAGGGGCGGTATTACCAAAGAAGTATATATCAAAGTTCTTCCTTCATCAAATATTATTTTAAATTCCCTTGATGTAATTGATGCTCAGAGCACTGGTGCAAACATTAGTTATGATTTTAGCACCACTATAGATAAACACGATATTTCGGATTCGGCAGCAGTCAACTTTTCAGCCAAGATAAATTTAATTAGTCCTGACGGACGCAATGCAGCTTCTGAAACTTTTAGTATCGAGAATTCATCTGAAAATATTGTAAGAACTGTTACAATCAGCAATCCTGATCTTTGGTCGCCTGCAAATCCAAAATCTTATACTGCCGAATTGATTCTTTTAAAGAATGATTTACCGTTTGATAAAACGACCAAAAAACTGGCAGTAATGAGCTTCGGTATTGCCGGCGACAGGTTGATGCTAAACGGATCGGACTTTGATTTAATAGCTGTATCGTATATCCACAATAAGTTTTTAGAACCAAACGGAAATCCTTACGAAGAAATTAGAAATGATTTGCAAATAGCGAAGGATATTGGCTTCAATACCATACGATTTGCCAAAGCAATTCCCGACTTGGAGACTATTAATATTTGCTTAGAATTAGGCTTGCTTGCCTTAATTGAAGTGCCGATTCATTCGTTACTGGAATCATTTGCAGAAACATCCAGTTACAAGCTGCGCTCAAAAAATTTAGTTAAAAAACTTGCTAATAATCTTTTCAATGAACAGGTCGTTGCAGCGATAGGATTGGGTACCTCCTACCTCTCCTCATCTCATAATCATAAAGTATTTTTGGATGAGCTTGGAAGTTATGTGCAAAATTTCACCAATAAACCCGTTTATGCATCGTTTGTTGGCAATAAGTTTAATACAATAGACAACATTGATCTGTACGGTATTGAATTACGAACGAAAGACTTTTCAGTTCCTTTTCCAAATAAATTTGAATTCGACGGAATTAGTAACAACAGGATTTTTATTAGTGAAGCTACATACCCAAATTATAACGGCAGCAAATCCGGTTACTTGTTTGAATATAGTTTAGAGGCGCAAGCAAAATATTTTGAAGATGTTATTAATTATGCTAATGAAAACGGTTTAGGCGGTTACACATTAAATACTTTAAGTAATTACAATGGTGATTTTGCTTCACTCTTTACAAAATATAGCGAAAGTAATGAATACGCTATCGGAATTGTTGACGCGGTAAATAACCCGAACAGAATTACCTACAAAGTAATAAATTCAAAACTGTCGGGAGCGGAACGGGCTACAATTCCAATCGGCTCATCGAATGATGATTCCCCTATATTTATAATTTTCGTTGGGCTTGGCCTGGCATTGCTAATGGCGCTGCTAGTTAATTCCAAGAAAAAATTCAGGGAAGATGCTACCCGCGCACTATTCAGACCTTATAATTTCTATGCTGACATAAGAGACCAAAGAATATTAAGCGGCTTTCATACCATTGCGCTCATGTTTGTTTTAGCCGGCGCACACGCATTGTTGCTTACGAATATATTGTTTCATTTAAAAAACAACATCTTTCTTGAGAACGCACTACTTGCATTTGCACAGCCCTTTATCTTAAGCAGTGTCAGCTACTTGGCATGGAATCCACTTCAGGCTTTCATCTACTGTTACGTACTTTCGATAGCTGGTTTTTTTGTACTTGCCTCGGTTATCAAATTGCTTTCGTTTTTTATTAAAACCCGTGTACATTTTTTTAACGCTTACTTTGTTGTTGTATGGGCGGTTTTGCCTTTGGTTTTACTGCTCCCGGTAAAGTTGATTTTATACAGGGTTCTTGCAGCGAACATTATTAACATTTATATCTATATTTTCCTAGTATTGTATCTTGCGTGGATTATTCAGCGCATTGTGAAAGGTGTTTATGTTATTTTCGATACATCAAAGTATACCGTTTACTTTTATTCACTCTTGGTGCTAGTCTTTTCCTTGGGAAGCACAATTTTAATTTTTCAGTTTTCGCACTCCAGCATTGACTATTTGATAGCCATTGTAAAACAATATCCACTATTTTAGCGAGTTGCTGATTGTACCTATCGAAATTGGAAATATTCGGCTTTAAGTCATTCGCAAATAAAACGGTTATAAATTTTACCCGTGGCATAACCGGTATTGTTGGTCCGAACGGATGCGGCAAAACAAATATTGTTGATGGTATTAGGTGGGCATTAGGCGAGCAGAAAAGCAGTATGCTGAGAAGCGATAAAATGGAAAATGTAATATTCAACGGTACCCGGCAAAAGAAGCCGATGGGAATGGCTGAAATTTCACTTACGCTTGTTAACGACGACCAAAAACTTCCAACCGAATATTCCGAAGTTACAATTACCCGGCGAATTTTCCGCTCCGGCGAAAGCGAATACCTGCTTAATAAGAATGTTTGCAGGCTAAAAGATATAACCAACCTGTTTATGGATACGGGTATGGGTACAAACGCTTACTCGGTTATAGAGCTTAAAATGGTTGAAACTATTCTCAGCAATAGAGCCGAAGAGCGTCGCCATATGTTCGAAGAAGCGGCGGGTGTTAATAAATATAAATTGCGGCGGAGATTATCGCTTAAAAAGCTTGATGAAGTAAAACGCGATCTTGTTCGTCTTAACGATATAGTTGCCGAGGTCGAAAAAAACGTGCGCTCACTTCAGCGGCAAGCAAAGAAAGCAGATAAGTACAACCAAATTCAAACGGTACTGAGGGAGAAGGAAATTGAACTGGCCGAAAGAGAATTTAGTAATTATACTTTAACGAAAAGCGAGTTTGATTCAAAAGCCGTTACACTTGATGAGAACAAGTTACATGTTGATTCCGAAATAAGGCGCATCGAAACCAGCCTTGTGACATTGCGGGACGAGATTAGGCAAATAGAAGAAGAATTCTCTTCTAAACAATCCCAATTAAACCACGAATCCGAAAAGCTTTATGAAATTCAAAATAAAATATCAGTTAATGAGGAAAAGGGAAATTCTTTAAGGCAAAACCTTGAAAGGTTTACTACTGAGCTCGAAGAACTGCGAAATCAGGATGTTGAAAACGAAGAGAATATCATAACAACACAGGAGCTTATTCTTGAAGTTGAACAGAATATCGAGCAAAAGGGGCACAGGCTCGAAACTACAAGTGATGAAATAGATGAACGAAAAACCAAGCTTGAACTGAAAAAATCAGAATTAAAAAACTACCGGGATCGCTCTAATGGAATTCATAAGCAGATAACCCAGGTTGAACAGCGAAACATTGGCATCAAAAACGCTAAGGATAAATTAAATAACGAAATTGAATCGTTAAATAGCGCAATTCAAAAATCTACAAATAACATCGCGAAGTCTGTTGGATTTTTGGAAGCACTTGAAGTAGATAAAGAAAATACCCAGACTCAGATTGACGAAACAGACAAATTACTTTCAGCAAAGCAAAATGATAAACAAAACCTGGAAATCGAGATTGCTTCGTTGAGAGAAAAGGAGCTTGAAGAAAAAAACGTATTAAATTCTCTCCGCAATAAAATTGAACTGTTGCAATCAATGATCTCTAACTTGGAAGGTGTTGCGAGCGCATCAAAATCCTTAATCGAAAATGACACATGGACTAAGGAGGAAAAAACTCTTTTCGCAGATGTTGGAAACACAAATGAAAAATATCGTTTTGCCCTAGAAGGTGCTCTAAAACTTGTGCTTAACAATTTGCTGGTCGAGAATCTTGATGATTTAACATCAGCAGTAAAATACCTTAAGAACAATGATCTGGGAAAGGCTTCGTTTTACCTGCTAAGCAATCGCACTGAGAAAAAGACAGTGCTCGGCATATTAATCGACTATTCAAAAAAGCGGAAAGCAAAAAGATTGGAGAAAGAAAACGGGTTTATTAGCTGGACTAATGATCTTGTTGATACCAGGCCGAAATGGAAACCGTATTTCGACAAAGTGCTAAGAAACACTGCGCTTGTTGAAACACTTGAACAGGCAATAGAGCTGTCAAAAAATTACCCCCTGTTTTCTTTCGCTACTTTAAATGGAGATATGGTACGGGAGAATGGAGTAGTTGACGCCGGATCTTCGCCTAAAACAGATGAAACGTTATTCGGCAGGAAACAAATGCTCGAAGATCATATAACAGAACTCCCCAAACTCGAACAAAATCTTGCCAAGCTTTCCGGTTTGATTGATGAAAAAGTTCAGTTGCTAAATTCGATTAACTTAAACAATATCTCGGATAAAGGGAAGCTTCTGCTGAACGAATTAAACAATATTGAAAAACAAATTTCACAGTTGGAATTTGAAAAACAAAAATATTCCGAGGAAATTGAAACTAACCAGCAGAAGATACAACAGCTTGCCAGTGAAGCTACAAAACTGGACAACGATTTAATCGCTTCAAATGAAGAGCTAGCAAAACTCAAGCATGATGAGATTTCGGCTAACGAAGAACTTGCTAAGCACGAAACCGAGCTAAGCCATTTTGAGAATGATTATAATAATTTCATCGCGGAAATAAACAAAGAAAAACTTGACCTCGAACGATTACGCGGTAAACTTCAAAACGAGCGAAACGAACTAGCAAGGCTTAAGGACGCGAAAGAGCGGATTAAAGAAACTATCACCAAACGGGAAAGCGAAATAGTTACGATTAAAGAAGAAACGCAAACTATTTCTAATATTGTCGATGAAAAGCATGATGAGTACGAGAAAGTAAAAGAAATAAAACTCATTTACGAAAAAGAAGCCGACCAAATTAATGCACGGTTGAAATCGGTTAAAGAAGACGCCGGGAAATACGAGAGCGAGTTAAGCAATTACCGTAATGAGCGGCAGAGCATCTCTGACGAAGTTCACGAAATAAATATAAAATCAAGTGAACTAAAGATGAAGCTGCAAAATATTGTTGAACATATAAAGGATGAATACTCGCTCGACATTGAATTAAAACAATTCGAAGATAGATATGAATTCGATTTTCGGACAGCGTCTGCGGAAGTACATGATTACAAGCAGCGATTAAAATCACTTGGCCCAATTAACCTGCTTGCCTATTCCGAGTACGAGGAAGAAAACGAACGCCTTGAATTTTTAACAAAGCAACGTGATGATTTACTTAATTCCGAGCGAGACCTTGTTAGTACAATTAAAGAGATTAACGAAGCAGCCGAAGATCTGTTTTTAAGTACCTTTCGGCTTATCCGGGAAAACTTTATTAAAATTTTTCAGAATTTGTTTAATCCTGGAGATGAAGCCGACCTGATCTTGCAGGAAGGAGTTGACCCACTCGAAGCAAAAATAGAGATTCTGGCGAAACCAAAAGGCAAGCGGCCAACGTCGATTGAACTACTTTCGGGCGGTGAAAAAACTCTTACTGCAACTGCACTGTTATTCGCAATTTACCTGGTTAAGCCGAGCCCGTTTTGCATATTGGATGAAGTAGACGCTCCGCTCGACGATGCAAACATTGACAGGTTTACAAAACTTATAAAAGAATTTAGTACAAACACACAGTTTATAATTGTTACGCATAATAAGCGAACCATGTTATCGGCGGAAAACATGTACGGTGTAACAATGCAGGAAGAAGGGACATCGAAACTAGCCGCAGTGCAATTTAACGAAGACATAAAACTAAACTGATGAATTTTTTACCAACTGAAAATAGAACTTACAAAGTGTTCATCGACTTCGACTGTACAATAACCCGGAAAGATGTTGGTGAACATATGTTCCTTCGTTTCGGTGATGCGCAGGAAGCGCAGAATATAATTAAACGCTGGATTAATAAAGAGATTCCATCCACGGAGTCATGGGTTCTTCTTTGCGCAACCATAAAAAATTTTGATGAATCCATGTTCAAAGAGTTTATGAACCAGATTGAAATTGATCCCGACCTAATTGAATTTATTGAATACTGTGAACGAAACAAGATTGATACTTATGTTTTAAGCGACGGGCTTGATTATTACATTAATTATATTCTCAAAAAGTTCGGACTTGAGCGGTTAACCGTTTATTCTAACAAGCTGACTTTTGATGAAAATAATAACCTGATACCGATTTTTCCGTATACAGATGAGGAATGCAAAGTGTGCGCCAATTGCAAACGAAACCATATAATAAACAACAGCTCCGATGACGACTACTCAATATACATCGGCGACGGTTACTCGGATACGTGCCCGGCTCAATACGTTGATTATATCTTTGCGAAAAATTCCCTGTTAAAATTTTGTGAAAAGGAACGAATATCATACTTCCCTTTCACAACTTTTAACGATGTAACAATGAGGCTGGAGCAAATGCGAAACAAAAAAAGATTACGAAAGCGGCAGCAGGCATTTTTGAAACGAAAAGCTATTTATCAACAAGGATAGTGTTTATTGAATAATATACTAATTATTGCGGGCGAGCAATCAGGCGATATACACGGTGCTGCATTAATGCGTGAAATGAAGCTAATCGACCCTTCTCTCAGGTTTACAGGCATCGGCGGCTACAATATGATTGCAGAAGGCATGACTGCAGTGCAGCACATAAAAGATATGGCATTCCTCGGTTTTACAGAAGTAGTAAAACACTTGCCGTTTATACGAAGAGTTCAGCGCAGGCTACTAAAAGTAGTTGTAGAAGAAAGAATTGAAAAAGTAGTTTTAATTGATTATCCCGGTTTCAATTTGAGTATTGCCAGAAAACTTAAGAAACTCGGCGTAAAAATATTCTATTATATTGCACCACAGATTTGGGCTTGGGGAAAAGACGTATTAAAAAAATCAAAAAGTACATTCACAAAATGATTGTTGTTTTTCCTTTTGAAAAGAAATTTTACAGTGATGCCGGGGTTGAAGTCGAATATGTTGGTCATCCGCTTATCGATCGATTGCGTACTTTTAGTTTTGCGGATAAAGAAATGTTCTGCAGCCAATACAATTTAGCGCCCAATAAAGAAATATTGTTAATAATGCCGGGAAGTAGGGATCACGAAATAGCTAAGATTTTCCCAGAAGCTATAAAAGCTGCTGAGCGAATTGCAAAGGAACATAATTTTCAAATAGTTGTTGCATGCCCAGAAAATATTGACGAAAAAGTTTTCGAGAATTATCGGGAGACCGAATTTAAAGTTATAAGTAATCAGTCATACAATTTATTGAAGCTGTCGTCCTTTGGAATTATTAAGTCTGGTACATCTACAATGGAAGCTGCTGTTATCGGGTTACCTTTCGTCGTAGTTTATTCAACATCTGCTTTAACCTATTGGATAGGCAAGTCACTGGTTAAGCTAAACTCGATTGCAATGCCCAATATTATTGCAGGCAAACAAATTATAAAAGAGTTTATTCAAAATGATTTGACGAAAGACAAGTTATATGGGTATATAAGCTTGTTATTAATGAACAAGGAAAGAATTTTTACTTTAAAAAAAGAACTGGAAAATGTTAAGGATGAACTCGGGCAAAAGTCGGCGCCGAAACTTGCTGCAGAGATAATATGTTCACAGGGTTAGAGTTTGAACTTTTTGAAAAATAAGATAGTAAATGCAATCGGTTTAAAAGTTCTTGGTGTATTGGTAACCGTTCTTTGTAAGACTTTGCGAATTGAGAAAAAAAATTTTTTTCGGTTAAATGAATTTTTGGAAAAGAATACCAAATGCATTGTTGCGTTCTGGCATGGTACAATGCTTATTTCCTGGTTTTTATTAAAGAATAAGAATTTTTCTGCGCTGGTTAGCAAAAGTAAAGACGGCGAATATTTAACGAGCGTTCTGAAAAAATGGGGTTATAATGTAATAAGAGGATCCAGCAGGGACGGCGGCAAGGCAGCTTTGAATTTAATGATTGAAACCGCCGGAAAAGACGGTTCACTTGCAATTACGCCGGACGGACCTACGGGACCGCCGTTCAAATTGAAAGCAGGTAGCGTAATAGTCGCACAACGAACCGGTATTCCGCTTTTTCTGGTAGGAATAAGTTGTTCCGATTCACTAAAACTAAAAAGTTGGGATAGCTTCGAAATTCCAAAACCATTTAGCAAAGTTAATTGTGTTTGTTCGGATGTAATTCATGTACCAAAAGAATTAAATAGAGAAGAAGTTTCGAAAAAAATAATTGAATGCGAAGAAGTATTAAACTCTTTGCGGAAAGAAGCAGCATCAATTGCTTAATGTAATAAAAATTATAGCGTCACCTACTGTTGTTATTTACAGGTCCCTTGTGAAATGCAGGAACTGGCTTTTTGACAATAGTTGGTTTAAAAGTAAACACGTTGATGCAAAAGTTATTTCTGTTGGTAATTTAACCTTAGGTGGTTCGGGAAAAACTCCAATGGTTGTAACCGTAACCAAGATGCTGAAAGAAGCAAATATTAAAGTCGGCGTATTGAGCAGGGGCTACGGAAGAAAATCAAGAGGATATAAACTGGCGTATAAAGGTAGTGGAGAAATATTACCTCCCGCGGTTTGCAGTGATGAAATGTACCTCACTGTAGATGAATGTGATGTACCCGGTGCAGTGTCGGAACGACGGGTTGAAGGAGCTAGAAAGTTCCTGGCAGATGTTCCGCTGGATACAATTGTTTTAGATGATGCCTTTCAGCATAGATGGATTTACCGGGACGTTGATCTCGTGATGCTTGACCAACGATTTATTACGAAGCGTGCAATTGTGCATCATCATCTTTTACCGCTCGGTGTAATGCGGGAACCTTTTTCCTCTTTAGACAGAGCAGATATAATAGTAATAAACAGGAAGTTTTCCGAAAAGCAGCAGCTTTCCGAAGTCCTTTTGAAAAAACTTAGCTATAAAAAGGTTTATCACGGGTATTACATTGCCGAAGGAATTTACGATGTTAAAACGCACAAGCGGTATCCAATTAAAGAATTCAGCGGTCAAAAGAGTTTAGTAGTTTGCGGAATAGCCCGCCCCTACTCGTTTTTGCGCGTACTCGAAAAAAATTCGATTGACATAAAAA
>JANQLA010000371.1 GCA_028280855.1 Melioribacteraceae bacterium | reverse complement strand
GGTCGTTTTTGATAACTGTAATTCATTGAAACTCTATTGCTCTCAGTATGATTCAACTCACGCACTATCGATATCGTTGATATCTTATCAAGAGCAATTTTTCCCCCGATAGCTTCAATGTAATCGTTTATAACCTCATCAGCACTTTTCTGAGAACTACAAGAGGCGCATAGAATGATTATAAATAAGCAAAGTATTCTTTTCATTTTAACCTCATAATTTCAATAATGTATGGCAACGGCGTGACAAATAAAAACATGCTTTAACTGTTATTATTACATTTCCAGAGAGAAATTTCAGCAACAGCAAATTAATTTTACCAACTTAGTCTTCACAAGATAAAAAAATCTTTTGATAGAGTTCCCAGAATTTATAAGTTATCATTAATGATTTATCCTTATTGTTCATTTTGTCCTGGTTCTATTTTCCGGTTATGATGCGATAGAAAAGTATATAAACAATAAATTTCTTTTACGGAATAAATACTTCAGCGGTAGTACACTTAATCGCTTCGCAACAATAACCTTCGATCTTGTTCGGCTCTTTTTTCTGAAGTTTATGAAAACCCGGAATTAAAAATTTAGCCAATAACCGAATATGGGAGATACAGTATGACAAAAATACTCCACAAAAAACAGCTCTCAAAAGATGTTTACCTAATGAAACTTGATGCACCGTTAATTGCCGAAGAACGTAAGGCCGGCCAGTTTATAATCTTGCAGCTTGATGACAACTACGGTGAAAGAATACCGCTTACAATTGCGGATGCCGATAAAGACGAAGGTTCTATAAGCATCATATTCCAGGTAGTTGGAAAGTCTACTCAAGATTTATCCAAAATGAATGCGGGTCAATCTATTCCCACATTAGTCGGTCCGCTTGGAACACCTACCCATATTGATAATTTCGGAACCGTAGTTTGCGTGGGCGGCGGTATAGGAGTAGCTCCCCTTCATCCTATTGCGCAAGCTCTTAAAGCTGCGGGGAACAAGTTGGTGATTATTATCGGCGCACGAAGCAAAGACCTTTTGATACTTGAAGACGAAATGAAAGCTATTGCAGACGAGTTTATAGTATGCACGGATGACGGTTCCTACGGACGTAAAGCTTTGGTAACGGAACCATTAAAAGAAGTTTGCGAGCGCAATCCCAAACCTGATATGTCCATTGCAATAGGGCCTCCGATTATGATGAAATTCTGCGCTGAGACAACTCGGCCATATGACGTTCACACTCTAGTATCGCTCAACACTATTATGGTTGACGGAACAGGAATGTGCGGCGGATGCAGGGTAAATGTTGGCGAAGATGTGAAGTTCGTTTGCGTAGACGGCCCCGAGTTTGACGGACACAAAGTGGATTTTGATAATATGATAAGTCGCCTTAATTCATACAAAGATATTGAACAAGAGGCGCATGAATGTAACCTCGATCGACAAGTTGAAGAGAAAAAAATGGAGGTTTCAAAATGAGCAATCTTTCCAATGAAGAAATTCAGGCAAAAGCAATAGAGTTGTTAGAAGAAATAGTAACACGCGAAGAACCAATAAAACCTCGCGACCGGATGAAAATTCCCCCCCAGGCTATGCCTCACCAGAATGAGTTTGCTCGCCGCAATAATCTTGATGAAGTTGCACTTGGATTAACAATGGAACAAGCGCGGCTCGAGGCTATGCGGTGTTTGCAGTGTGTTAAAAAGACCTGCGTTAATGATTGCCCGGTATTCATTGATATTCCCGGCTTTATTCAATACATAGCCGACGGCGATATGCAGGGTGCAGCCGATGAGATAAAAAAAGTAAGCCTCCTCCCTTCCATATGCGGCAGAGTTTGCCCGCAGGAAACACAATGTCAGCAGAACTGTACCGTCGGAAAAGCACTAAAAGATGTTGACAAGGGAGTAGCGATAGGACGACTTGAAAGATTTGTGGCAGACTGGGAACGAGCCACAGGGAACATAAAAATACCGGAAGTTAAACCTGAGACGGGTAAGAAGGTTGCTGTAATAGGATCTGGTCCGGCCGGATTAGTAGTAGCAGCAGATGTACGCCGCGAAGGTCATCATGTAACTATATTTGAAGCATTCCATAAGCTTGGCGGGGTTATGCGTTATGGAATTCCGGAGTTTCGTTTACCAAATGATATTATTGACCAGGAAATTTCAACACTTGAAAAAATGGGAGTTGAGTTTAAAACTAACTTTGTTGTGGGCAGAACCCGCAAGCTAATGGACTTAATTAAGAAAGACGGCTATGATGCAATATTCGTAGGCACAGGCGCAGGTCTACCGATGTTTATGGGTATTGACGGTGAAAACCTTGTGGGCGTTTTTTCGGCGAACGAGTATTTAACAAGGGCAAACCTTATGCGTGCATTCGATCGCGAGCATGCAGACACTCCTATTTATCAATCGAAAAATGTAGCGGTGCTTGGCGGAGGCAATGTTGCAATGGATGCAGCGAGAATGGCTGTTAGACTAGGGGCTGATAATGTTTACGTTGTTTACCGTCGTACTGAAAAAGAAATGCCAGCACGCGTTGAAGAGGTTGCCCATGCTAAAGAAGAAGGTATCGAATTTCACTTCCTTAGGAATGCAAAACGCATTATTGGTGGTGAAAACGGAAGAGTAAAGGCCATGGAATGTTTGAAGTACGAATTGGGCGAACCGGATGATTCGGGAAGGAGAAGACCGGTTGTTATACCCGGCTCGGAGTTTACTTTGGATGTAGATACGGTAATAGTTTCAATCGGGAACGGTAGTAACCCTCTGATTAGTCAAACCACACCTGAACTGGAAGTAAACCGTTGGGGCAACATAATTGTTGATGACAACCAGAAAACATCTGTTGATAAAATTTATGCAGGCGGCGATATTGTGCTTGGCGCCGCGACAGTTATACTTGCAATGGGTGAAGGCCGTAAAGCCGCTGCAGCCATTAATAAAATGCTTTCCGATGAATTCGCCGCAGAAGCAAAAAATAACTAAATATAATTTTTAAAGATGTCATCTTTTTAAAAGATGTCATCTTTTATATGAATAGTTTCATTAATTTTCTATTCTACCGATTAATACCTCTAAAAGAACCTACTAATAAATTTAACTCTTTATTTAAAATTAATTTTTACTACTCAAAATCCTTCAATACTAAGTACAACAAAACCGGACTAATATTTCTTCAATACGAACCGATAATGTTTTCGTGGGAAAACTAAATTCTGATATGACTTGAAGAATATTCTTCAGTCAACGCGTTTATAGACTATGATGCGCGCATATTTCATTTAGGAAAAGTTTTCTAAATGTTATTCGAAAATGAAATTGAAAACACTGGGAATTTCATAACAAAATAATGGGAAAAGTAAAATGAAACGCTTTTATGACTTAAAAGTTGGGGGAAAACTACTTATCGGGTTTAGCTTAATAATTGTTGTATTGTTGTTTTATTCTGTTTATTCATACCTGGAAACAAAGGCGCTTACCAATTACCAAAACAAAGCCCAGGAAAGTTCGGAACTGGCTGATTTTTTAACCCACAAGATAGTTGACCACCTAAAGTGGGTAAATCAGCTTGGGGAATCTGTTTTTTACAAGGAAGAAATTACAGTTCAGCTTGATCCGAACAAATGTTCTTTTGGCAAATGGTATTCAACTTTTGAGTCCGATAATCAAGAACATAAAAACCTGCATAGTTTACTTAGCGCTCCTCATGAAACACTTCACAATCACGCACGACACCTAAAAGATATGGCGAGTCAAGGAGTGGATCATAACGATCAGGTAGCATATTATAAAAAAAATGTGCTTAAAACAGTAGCAGAGATTTCATCCAAAATCAATGACATGGGATCGGCTCTTAAAAACGAGGCCAGCGAAAACATAAACGCTGCTTCCGAAGAACTTTCTGCTATGAGCAGCTTAATAGTAGTACTTACTTCTATAATAATCGCAGTTTGTTTTGGAATTTCAATTCTAATGACGAGGTTAATTAAAAAACCGGTAGAATTGCTAAGCGATGCTTCAAAAAGATTTTCGGATGGAGATTACAAAGTAAAAGTTGATTACAACTATAATGATGAATTCGGTGTTCTGGCCTCGTCTTTCAACAGTATGACAAGAAAAATATCAACATACCTTGCCTATCTTGATAAGATGCCTGTACCGGCAATGGTAATAGATAAAGAATTTAATATTGAGTATATGAACAAAGTCGGCTGCGATTTGATCGGGGCTGATCAATCAAAAATAATCGGCGCAAAGTGTTATGATCAATTTGATACAAAAGATTGCAAAACCGATAATTGCGCATGCTTCCAGGCAATGAACAAAAAAACAGGCGTTACCCGGGAAACAATAGCCAAACCTCAGGGAAGTGAAGTACCGATAATGTACACAGGGGCGCCCTTAACAGATAATGATGGTAATGTAGTCGGCGCAATAGAAACCGTTGCGGATATCACTGAATCGAAAGAGCAGGAAAAATATTTGGAACGAAGCACCAAGCGTATGCTTGACGAGAT
>JANQLA010000280.1 GCA_028280855.1 Melioribacteraceae bacterium | reverse complement strand
TTGTTAACGGCAGATGTATTGTCTGCTTCTTGGAACCATCCTGGTCGTCCGATCCGGGTTTTGTTACTCCAACAATTGTAAATGTTATATCGAGAACTTTTATTTTCTCGCCGATTGGATTTTCACCTTCTTTGAATAATTGTTCGTAAACTTTATAACCTATTACACAAGTATTCCTTTTTTCCTTTAGGTCAAGTTCATTCAAAAATCTGCCGTAAATAATTCTCGTAGGATCTATCTTCGCAAAATTCGGATGATCGCCCACAATTGAAAATGTTCCTTTTTTATTTTTTCTCGAAACATTATTTGTCGACGCAAATTCAGCTACTTCAATCCTCGGAGCAATTAAGAGAATCTCCGGGATTTGTCTTTGGAGATTTTCGATATCCTTCGTAGTTATGTCCCAGTATCTTCCTCTTTCAAATCCGGCGTAAGGTTCGCTTGTTTTTTCAGTCCAGATAAACGTGCTGTTCTTTGCCAGGTTTTCGAATCCGTGATACACCCCGTTCTCAAGTCCTTTGCCAGAACCAGCCATAACGACGAGCATCATTATTCCCCAGAAAACTCCGAACGCGGTTAAAGCGCTTCTGAATTTGTTTGCTTTGAGCACACTAATAATTTCGCGCCAGTATTCTAAATCAAATATTCTCATTTTATCATTCCTCTCTTAATGCCGCGATCGGCCTGATTTGCGCGGCACGTTTTGCAGGAATAAAGCCCGCGAGTAATCCGCTTAAAATCAAAACTATCAGTGCGTTCAATGCTATCATTGTATCGACACTCGGATTTTTGAAGATTGTCATGTTTTCGTCAAACTCGCTCGCGGCGGCTTGTGCCGTATTGGAAGCTTCCATAAAGCCGTTTGCAATTTCGAGAACCGTGCTGCCAGCCAGCAAACCGATAAGCCCCGCAATGATTGTGATTATAACGGCTTCAAGTAAAATCAATTTCACAATTGAAGCGGGAGTCGCGCCAATTGCTTTTCTAACACCGATCTCTTTTGTCCGCTCTTTAACAACGATTAGCATAATATTACTGATGCCCACTATGCCGGCAATGATAGTTCCGATTGCGATTAGCCAGAGAAATATGTTTATCGCTCTGAAAAGTTTTTGCGACTTTGCAAACTCTTCGATTGAATTAATTATTAAAACCGCTCGTTCGTCTTTCTCTGAAAAATTATGTCTTTTAGCCAGCTTTGATTTAATACTGTTTTCAATCGTTTTGCTTTCATCCGGGGTAATGTTCTCAAGCGTCATCGCGATTGAGCTGATTTTATTACCGCCCAGAAAAATTTTTTGAGCGGTTGCCAATGGCATGTAAATCTTTTTGTTCTCCGGGGCGTAGTCATCGGAGAATACTCCGATTATTTTAAAGGGGACTTTATTTACATAAATTATTTCGCCAATGGGGGATTTTGCTCTGAACAACATTTTCTTAGCATCTTTACCGATAACCGCTACTTTCTGCGAATGCTCTATATCCCAATCGTTTATATATCTTCCTTCGAGTAACTTTATTTTTTCAATCTCTTTTGTTGATGGGTCAATCCCGGAAACAGCAAGAGTAGCGTATTCACTTTTGTAATGAACAGGAATATCAAGTTCGATGTCGTAACGCGCGTAAAGCAGGTCTATGTTCGGAATATTTTCAGTAATTATTTTTTTATCGTAATTATTAAACTCGATGTGCCTGTCGTTGGGCTGACCTTCGAAAGCGATACTCGTCAATCCTCCGAAAACACGGATAGTATTTTTGGCTTCACCTTTAAAATTTTCTTTGATCCCGTTTTCAAGCCCTTTACCGGAACCAAGCAAAATTATGAGCATAAAAATTCCCCAGGCAACGGAAAACCCTGTAAGAAAAGTTCTCAGCTTGTTCTTTCTAATCGTAGTAAATATTTCCAGTATAAATTCTTTGTCAAACATTTCGTTTCTCTTAGTTAATAATTATGTCGTCGACAAGTCCGTCCTTAAGCCTTATAATTTTCTTTGTCATTTTCGAAATATCATCTTCGTGGGTAACCACAACTATTGTCTTGCCTTTCTCATTGATAGAGCTAATCAATTCCATTATCTCGTACGATGTATTTGTATCAAGCGCACCGGTCGGTTCATCCGCTAAAACAATTTTCGGATCGCTAACCAGCGCTCGTGCTAAAGCCACTCTCTGCTGCTGCCCGCCGGAAAGTTCTTTCGGCAAATGGTGTGCCCTGTCTGCAAGCCCTACCAGCTCGAGGTATTCCATTGCTTTATCATTTCGGTTCTTTCTGCCCATACCCCTGTAAAACAGAGGGAGCGCAACATTTTCAAGCGCGTCTTTACTGCTAATCAAATTGAATGACTGGAATACAAATCCAAGTGTGTTGTTCCTGTAAATGGCGGCTTCTTTTTCATTCATCTTTTTGATCAGTTTATTATCAAGGTAGTAAGCCCCTGAATCATAGTCGTCCAGCAGCCCTACAATATTCAGCATTGTAGATTTTCCAGATCCCGACGAACCCATTATTGATACAAACTCACCTTCTGTAATTTCAAGGTCAATGCCTTTCAGAACGTGCAGGTCGTGACTTCCCATGTGATAGTATTTATGTAAATCTTCTAAGCGTAACATTTTATTTCCTAATTTTATTTGTCTTTCCTGAGCAGCTGAACTACATATTCACCTTCTTCAGATTGTATTCTAACTTTTATATAATTTGTGTATACGATTTCAATTTTTGCTTTGTACTCCTTGTCTTCCTCGGGATCGTAAAATGTACCCGAAAGAAGCTTGTTGCTTTCTGCCGTGAAATCTTTTAACATTAGCGGCTGTTCGTTTTCATCAATGTGATACTCACCGTCATCGCCTTTGTAATAAGTCAGCTTGCCGTAAAATTTCTCTTTGTATTCAAAAATATTGTAGTGGCCTATATAGCCTTCGTCTTCAGTTAAAGATATCCACTTGCCGGCTACATCTTTGGGATTGGGTGTAGCGATCAAGTATGTGAAAAGCATTGTGGTTAGCATAATTATCTGAGCCATAACTACCTCTTTTGTTTTTAATTTTCACAGGCAATTTTAATTTTTATATTTTCGTTTAAGAAATTATATCAACGAAATGCAGATATAGGCAGATGATTGAAAATCATGGGTCAACAAACCGTATTTGTTTCAACGATTTGCCGAAGCATGCTGTTAGTAAAGGGAAATGATCTTTTTGTTGAATTAATTAATACGATGGATAATGAGTAAGTTAAATTTGCAGTCAGATAATAATAAAATTAAGATCAGGCGGGTTGTGTTCTTTTTTCATATTATATTCTGGCTGGTACTTTTTTCGCTCACATTTAATTATACACTTGAGGAAGTCGACATTATTGAGTCTGTATTAGTGTCGCTTTATACTATCCTGGTAAGCTCCATACCATTTTATTTAAATTATTTTTATTTCTCAAAATACCTTTTCGAAAAACAGAATTTCTTTGTTTATTTTTTACAAGTCGCATTAGTCTTAGCCGTTCCATTAGCCATAGTAAACTTTACGGAATATAGCGAATGGCTAATAGAAGAAGGATCTTACAGCCAAAGTTTGGATTTAATATTGAATCTCACTTTTCTGATTATGATATCCAATTTGATTAAAGGTACGGAAGTTTGGCTTTCGAACAGGCAAAGAGAAGCTCAGATAGAAAAAGAAAAAATACAGGTTGAATTAAATTTTTTGAAAGCCCAGATCAATCCTCATTTCCTGTTTAACTCATTGAATAATATTTATTCGCTTGCATATTCCGGAAATAAAAAAGCGCCTGAAATGATTTCGAAGTTATCCAAAATTCTTCGCTACATGATTTACGATTGCAAAGAAAACAGGATGCCGATAGTAAAAGAGATAGAAGCCATAAATAATTTGATTGATTTACAATTGTTGAAAATTGGAAACGACAGGCATATCGATATTTACACAGAAGGTATCGAGCGAGGTATGCTAATTTCACCGTCATTGATGATAACTTTAGTTGAGAACTCTTTTAAGCACGGTGATCTCGACGTTAATGAAAAAGGGTGGATTAATATTTCATGTATAGTAGAAGATAAGAACTTTTTGTTTGAAGTGTCTAATTCATACAATCAAAAGAATGATAGTAAAGACGAGATGCAGGGTATTGGATTAGAAAATGTTCGGCGGCAATTAAAAATAAATTATCCCGATAAACACGAGTTTTTTGTTGAGCAGAACGAAACAGAATTTAAAGTAGTACTAAAAATTGAATTAGATTAACTAAAAAAAGTAAGTAAAACAATGAATTACAATTGCTTAATAGTTGATGATGAATTACCCGCAAGAGAACTTGTTCAAAATTACCTGTCAAAGATACCTGAAGCTAATGTAGTGGCTTCATGTAAAAATGTAATAGAAGCTAAATCTATTTTGCAGGAAGAACAGGTTGATATATTATTCCTCGATATTCAAATGCCGGAGATAAACGGGCTGGAATTTTTACGGCTGCTGAAAGAAGTACCGGCTACTATTCTTATTACCGCTCATTCCGAACATGCCCTTGAGGGATACGAACTGGATGTTGTGGATTATCTGCTGAAGCCGGTTGAGTTCGGAAGATTTTACAAAGCGTTCGTTAAAGCAATGAATATCGTTAGTACAAGATCTAATACTAACAAACAAGTTCAAAGCACCCGCGTACCTAAGAATAGCCAAAGTGACACAAAGAGCATTTTTATAAAAACCGATAAAGAAATAGTAAAAGTAGATATTGAGGATATCCTGTTCATCGAAAGTATGAGGGAGTATGTTAAGGTTTTCACAGGGAATAAAAAGTTAATTACGCTCCAGTCCCTAAGCAAATTCGAAGAAGCGTTACCGGCAGAGAATTTTTTCCGGGTACATAGAAGTTACATTGTAAATGTAAATTCGATAAACAAAATAATGGGCAATACTATAATTATCGGTGATCACAAAGTTCCTATCAGCAGGGGACAGAGGCAAAGCTTCCTGGATTTGATCAACAAACAGAAGCTGTTCTAAATTGCTTGTATCCGCTTAACCATTGTAGTAGCGTATTTAAAGCCGAACAATTTATCGAGGAATGGAAAACTCACAACTTCTTCGGCTTCAAATCCTTTCTTGTAATACAGTTTTTTAGCTCCTTGATTTGTATCAATTACGTCCAAACGAATTCTAGTACATCCCTGTTGTTGAGCATGTCGAAAAATTTTATCAAGTAGCTTACTGCCTATTCCTTTGCCGCGGTACAAAGGATGTACTGAAATGCCCTCCATTACAAATTCTTTCTTTTGAGGTACTCTTATAAAGAAGAGATTTACAGCTATAGCAATAAGCGAACGAAAAAAGCCAAGGTTCCTTTTTAACGATTTGTAAGAACCGTTGCTTAAAAATGATTTACCGTTTTCGTAAAAACCGGCAATTCCTACTAATTCGTTATCATGGTAAGCTGCGAAACATAATTCGGGTTTTATGCTGTTATAAATTAACTTTATTCTTTTCTCACGGTTCTTCGTAATGATTGATAATTTTGAGCCGAAAGCCTCGTCATACAATACGGCGGCAGGGTATCGATAATCCTTTCTTAGACCCAGTTCAAATTCGAATTCCGGAATTACATTAGTATCGCTCAATTCAATTATCCTTTTGTTATTTATTTAGTAGTTCTTGGGATGTTAGCCGCTCCCATTCAATCAAATTTGTTATGTATTCGTGTTTATATCTTTGAGTTTCAATTCTACTTTTCGAAAGCGCCAGCCGGGCTTCCTGTAACTCTAGCCGCGTGATAAGATCGTTTTTGTAGCTCTCCTCTGCAAGCTGGTATCCTTTTTCTGCAAGCGATTCGTTTTCTTCCGACGTGCCAATGTTCTTATACGCTACTTCCAGATTTTCATACAAGGTGTTAAGCTTTAGTTCCAATTCCTGTTTGAATTGAGCTAACTTTATTCGGCTTTTATCAAGTTCGATTTGTTGCTCCTGGATTTTTACAATCTTGCTTCCGCCTTCGAACAAAGGTAGCTGTAGGTTTAAACCAACCGTGAATTGAGACGTATTAAGATTTTGAAATCTATCTTTATCATGTAAGTAGGAATAATTTGCCATTGCGTTTAATGATGGGTAGAATCCCGCTATAGCCCTACTAACTTCCGAAGTAGCAAATTCGGTTTCTGTCTTTAAAGCTTTGTACCCGGGATGAAGATCAACAATATCTGTAACATTTTTAGCTAAAGGAAGTGCCGGAAAATCTATTTCGTTTGATTCAAGCGAAAATGTGGATGGAAGTGTATTTGCCGTAAAGAACCGCATATTTTCGTGAGCTTCGTTTAACTGTCTTTCAGCTTCCTGCAGGATCGGAATTGTGTTCTTCCAGGAAATTTCAGCCTGCTTTAATTCGAATTCACTTACTTGCCCGTTTTGAAATCTTGATAAGACAAAGTCATATTGCCTTCTGGCGATAATACTGTTTTCATTTTCCACTCGTAATATATTTTGAAGCAGTAGCGTCAAATAAAAATTCTTTTTCGCGGATTCAATTAGTTGATTAATATTGTTAACGGAAGCATGTTCAACTGAT
>JANQLA010000197.1 GCA_028280855.1 Melioribacteraceae bacterium | reverse complement strand
GATTACGGATACCCGGCAATTCTTCTAATGGAAAACGAGCGTCCATGGAACAACGAGCCGCCGAACTATTTGAGGAATCCGCATTACCATACGTTTAGCGATACAATCGGTACACTTAACTTCGACCAGGTTCAACTGGTTGCAAAGTTGGCATTAGCCAGCATCGCAGAGTTAACTATTGGTGATCCAACATCAGTAAAGGACGAATTGATTCCTGCTAATTTTTCTCTATCGGCTTATCCTAATCCGTTTAATCCATCGACAACCATTGTGTATTCTATACCAGTTGTCGATGTCCCGAGTCTCGCTGGACGGGATAAACTACGCGAGGGGCAAAAGGTAGTTATCAAAATCTACGACATCTTAGGAAATGAAATAACAACTCTTGTAGATGAACAAAAATCAGCTGGGGCGCATAATGTTAAATTTAACGCGAATCATTTGGCAAGTGGTGTATACTATGCGACGCTTCAAATTGTGAATCAGGTCATTACATCTAAACTGATTTTAGTGAAGTGATTGTTTAGTCCCATTCATCAAGATCATAAATTGTTGAGCCTTTGTATTTATACTGTTTCCAATGGTCAACTAATCCTGCTTTTACTGGATTCATTAAAATGTATCTTATTTGATTAGCTAACTCTGTCTCGCCTCTTATTACATGGTCGAAGTAATCTTTTTGCCATTTATATTCAGGCATATTTTGAGATAACCAAAATCCACTTTTTTGTTTAAAGGAGTCGATGCATTTTTTGATATTTGAAATTACATTTCTGCCTGTTAGAATAAAGTGGAAATGATCCGGCATGAATAAGTATATGTGTGCCTCGCAGTCTTTTGAAGCTAGCGAATGGAGAAGAATTTTTTCTATCTCTATGAATGCAAATTTTTGGTCGAAAAGTGATTTTCTGTATTTCACATTCCCTGTAAAAGCTACAGACTTTTTACCAATGTATTTGTAGTTGCTCATCTTCTTGCTGGTTTGCGTCAACCGAAGTCGACGCTTACACAGGTGATGCTGTTAGTATCAGCCTGTGTGTATGCGTAAGCTTTAGCTTACCGAGTCAGTCTTTTTCCCAACCTTCCTTCACAAGAGAGTCAATTATCAACTGCCCGCGGTGACCGAATATAGGGTGGTTTTCCAGTGATAGTTTTTCAGCCATCTCAACAGCCACTGCACCTGATGATTTGGCGCTTACTTTGGATTCTCTCAACACGTTAAAAGTCATTTGATGAATGGAGTACTCCCAATCTTTCGATAAATGCCTTTCGATTAATGGATCGTGCATCACGTATCCTGCCGATTCGTCAGCGCAATTTACAATGCCCATCCGGTTTGTAATGAAGTCTGGGATGTATAAAATTTCTTTTTCATGAATTCGTTTATCGTCTTCAGCAGGATTTTCCAACTGGTTGTTTGCCGCACCACAGATAACTTTGGCTTTTATGTTAGGGATCGTTTCTTTATTAAGCGTTGCACCTGTTGCATTGGGCGAAAGTATATCGCAGTCAATTCCCATCAATGAATGATCATCCCGTTTTGCAACATGAGCTTCAAGATTATTTCCTTCGAATTCAGCTTTAACTTTCTCAACAACGTCAGGATAAATATCCCAAGCGATAATTTTTCCAACATTCTTTTCGAACAGAAACTTTATTAAGGGATTGCCGACATTCCCCATTCCCTGTATTGCTATAGTTTTTCCTTCGAGTGTATCACCAAGATACTCCATAGCAGCTTCCATTCCTGCAACTACTCCCCGCGCCGTTGGAACGGACGGGTTACCGCTGCCTCCCTTTTTATGAGGTATACAAGTGGTGAAGCGAGTATTCGAAAATATATTTGCCATATCTTTTACATTCGTACCAACATCTTCGGCCGTGACGTAGCAACCTTTGAGGGATGTCATCAGCTCGCCATATTCCTTGTATAGGAATTCGCGAATCTCGGGATCAAGCTTATATACATCCGGGTTCTGCGCCATTACACCTTTACCGCCGCCCCACCATAAACCGGCTAGCGCGTTTTTGTGAGTCATACCCATTGCAAGTCTTAATCCGTCTCGTAAATAGTCTTCCATTGTATCGTAGCTCCAGTAGCGAACTCCGCCTGCAGCTTGCCCACGATTAGTTCGATGAATAAACGCTCCGAGTAATGTATCATACTTTGAACTTAGTTGTATAAAAATTCCTTCATGTTCATGAAAGTCACGCTGATCCATCTGAAGAAAATCAGCTACTGTCTGCAGTTGTCTGTGTGATGCTTTTACGGATTTTGTTTCTTGATCATAAACAAAATAGAATCGTTTGATATTTTCTCTTTTTATGAATTCAATGAATTGTTTGGGAGAGAGGTGTAGCAGGTTCATTTCGGCCATGGTTTCCTCGTTGTCAAAATTCAAAAAATTGTAATAGTCAACTTAAGGAAACTTCAATCAAAAGGCATATGAGTCTTGTTAAAATTTAATTACGCAATCTAGATCGGAGTTGAAATTAAAGATACCTATGTAGGAAATCTTCACACCTGTTTCATCTCAATAAAACCATTTTCTTGGTACTGCTTAACTTTCCGGCAGTTAAACGGTAATAGTAAACACCGGTGGCTAATTTCGAATTATTAAAACTTATTTCATAAATACCTGGCTGCTTTGCCCCATGAAAAAGAGTTTCTATTTTTTTTCCTAACGTGTCATAAACATCTAAATGTACGTGAACATACGGATTATAATTTGAACCGGAAATCTCGAACTTGATTATAGTACTGTTATTGAAAGGACTGGGGTAACTATTGTAAAGTTTTATACCGGTAGGAACGGCTCCCATATCTTCCGAGCCAACGTTCGTTACCTTGCCGTTAGTTTCGGTTAATACTTCGTGATTACCGTCTCCACTAAATTTTACTAGTCTTAAACTAGTAACGGTATTTGCACTATTGTGACACTCATCTAAGATATACAGTTCTTTGTTATGATAAGTTAACCCGATAGGAAACCAATTACCGCTTGGCATATAGATTTCCTCAACAACCCCGTTACTTGATATTTTGAGTACTCTTTTATTTCCATTATATGCAGCGTATAGATTGCCTTTATCGTCGCGTGTAACGGAGTAGATTCTATTGATCGCAGGATTGTTTATACCTGGAAAAGGGCTGTCCGGCGGATTATCAATCAATAAACCGCGTGCAACAGTGGTAACCGTTCCATCTTGCGTTAGTTTTCTTATAGAACCATTGTCGGCTATATAGATGTTGCCGTCGTTACATAAATTCAAGGTAAATATAGAACTGAACTCTGCTGAAGTTCCTAATCCATCTGCAGTGCCTTCGTTGCTACCTGCGAAAACAGAAGATTCGGCGCTTGGTATGTTTTTATATATTCTATTTTGATGCACAAAATAGATATTACCCTGATTGTCCATTGTTGTGTTTCCGCTTAAGAAAAGTTCATCATTCGTGGTTAAAGGGATCAATTCTGTTTCCTCACCGATTGGCGAAACTTTTATAAATCCGGACCAATGAACTCCGTTAATGTACTGTTCGTACTCTATATAAAGATTGTCCTCGGAATCTATATCAAGCTGATGAGTCCATTTGTCCGTGTATAGCTCGGTGAGCTCCCCGTCGTTTGTGAACTTCCATATAGTTGTGTTCACAACATCGGTAAAATAAAAGTTTCCTTTGGAATCGGCGACTAAACCCCAACCCGGGTGGGCTGATAACTTAAGCAAAGAAACAAAAAGAATAATACAGAGCAGCATGTAATTCAACTTGATCATTGATTTATCCCCCTTTTGCATTTTCTTTTTGACGAAAAAGAAGACATATGGTTCTATTATAAAGAGCTGAGCTACTAATATTTAATATGCGAATTAAGATCTGTGGTTACTATGTTTCAAATGGGCTTTGCTATATTATTTAGTTTTTGAAAACAACCAATCCTGCAGCAATCGATTCTCGTAAAGAGGTTTCCAAATAACATGTTTGCCAAACTTAAGTTCAGTGTAAATTACATTTGAACCATGCTTGAGCAATGATTCAACAAGTAGACGCGAACCCTTAACCGGAACAGCTTTATCCAAAGCGCCATGGAAAACCCACAGCGGCATGTCTTTTATTAGTTGCATTTTTGTTGGATCGCCGCCGCCGCTCATGGGTATCGCAGCTGCGAAAAGATCGGGATACCGTGTTATTAAATCCCATGTTCCGTAACCCCCCATTGAAAGTCCGGTAATATAAATTCGGTTAATATCTATGGGATATTTCATGAGAAGGAACTTTACCAAATGGTAAACAGTTTTAAGCTCGTTGCTCATTGCGATAGTATCTTGACTCAATACACCAAGTTTCCAATCGGCATCCACCCAGCGGTTTTCTTCGGGACATTGAGGCGAGACGATAAAGCACGGGTTGTGTTCCTGTACGGATGTATCGGCCCAGGTGGTTGCAATGCCGTGCCACGCGATGTGCTTTTCGTTATCATCACCGCGTTCGCCCGAACCGTGCAGGGTAAGTATTAAGGGGTATTTTAACGATTCATCAATGTCATTCGGTTTAAGGAAGCGATAGTTCAGAGTTGTTGTGTCATGTGTGAAAGAGTGTTTTTCGAATTGCTGAAATATTATTTCCATATCCTGCGAGTTTAGTTTGACCGTGAATAACAGTGCAATAATTAAGCAATACATCCATTTCATTCTTTAATTCCTATTAGTCTCTTATTTTCTTCCAATACAAAACTAAAAAACTCCAACAACACTTTATCAGGATTTTCTATTTCTACCAAACTGTTATACTTTATTACGGCACCTTTCCATCCCGCGGCGTGCCAGTAAGCTTTATGGGGCAGGTCTTTGTTTAACAATTCATCATCAAAAGGGTATGCGGCTACATAAAAATATGGCTCTGTGATTCCTTCATCCCCCGTGGAAAAACCAAAGTTCATTTGCTCTCTTGAGCTGCTCCAATCGTTTGAATCTTTTCCATCAATTAATTTTCCGGAAAAGACCAGCATAGCTAAATCAAAATGATGCGGCCAAAAGTTGATGTTACTCGTTTCCAGGTGAATACTGCCCTTGAAAGTTTGTAAAATAAAATAGACTTGTTTTAGTATGTTCCAAAAGCAAATTGCTTTATCTTTATCATAGTTCACTTCGCCGGAATCAAACCGATTTTTCGGTAGTTTATAATCAATTCCCAACGCGTTCAAAGTCTTTGTTACATCGTTTGCAAATGATTTTGGAGATTGATCAAGCATATCAATACTTAAACGCGCATCACTGCAAAATATCTTCAACTTGCTTTCATAAAAGTTCAGGTTCAAATCCAATGTGTTTAATTTTCCATTAATCCAAACCGGGATCGTTCCGGTTGTTAAACCTTTCGCGTAAATTGAAAGACTATGTTCATCCCAATTCTTTTGATGGGGAAAGTAAATTTGTTTTATATTACTCAAAAGTTGCGAAAAAGACCTAAGTGTGTTCCTGGTTTCTTTCCAATCAGATAAATCAAGCTCCGGGAATTTGTAATGCTTCATCTATACACCAATTAGTCAGACATGATAATGAGTTGCTGTAGTTAGAAATAATCAATTTTACAAGTAGCCGGTATAAAGCGATGCTGGATAAGTTAGTTAGACTTCTTCAAAAATATTGATGCCTTCGCCCTCGCGCGATTCCCATTCGAAATGTTCTTCAATACGAACCACGCCGTCAACCGATTGTCTAACTTTGCATTTTGAATGACCGCCGTCTAAGACACCGTTTTTCTGAATTTGTGTATAACGGAATTCCAGCTCTTTACCGGAAAGTTTTCCAATCAAGTAACCGAGTTTAACACCCCCTCCTGCATACTTGGCGTGTACAACATCTCCTTCCTGTGCAAATTCGAAAATTGTATCGGAATCCACTACACCGCTTGGATGAGTGTTTGTAACGTGCATCCGTTTTTTATCCAAATTAATTTTTCTCGCCATTATTAATCCATCTTTTAATTATGGGATGATACTTTGACCACGCGTGCCAGGTTGTTTCGGCCCAGACAAGCACTTTATCCTCAAGGACTTCGGTATTAGAACTTTTGAATACATCTACAATGGTTACTCTTCCTAAGTTGCTTGGAGGAGTTAGCCAGTGGTAATCACTTGAGTTTGTGAAAGCTTTCTGAGTTTCTAAAGTTAGCTTATCGAGACTTTGATTTAATTCAAAGAAAAAATATAATCTTATAAGATGGATTGCAAGTGATTGTGTCGTAATTACTGATTCTTTTCCCGGGTGCTGAGCAAAGTATGCTGCAACAATTAACTGACGAATTGAAGTAGATTCGTCTTTTAGGTTATCTTGCGAAATTACTTTTCTATATATATTCCAGCAGCCCGGTATAGTGCCCAAATAACGATGAGCAGGTAATTCAATATCCATGACCATTGCCTTGCAGCCGGGGCATTTAATAAATTTATTCGATTTCATGATAGATCCACAATGTTAATCGGATATCATGTAGACGAATAATTATTCAATTAGTTCGATGGAAATATTTTGATCTTTTTACGGCACCTCGTAACCTTTTGAAGCAGTCCAGATCCTGAACCAGTCCTCCCGGCTGAGTGTAACATTAACGGATTCAGCCGCGCTTCGTATTCGTTGCATTTTGCCGGAACCGATTATACTAACCGGTTTGCATGGCAGCAAATGAATCCACGCTAAAGCCAACTGATCAATAGGCGCGTTGTACTTTTGGGAAAGCTCGCCAAATGTTGCTCGTAATCTTTTAGCTTGTTCCGATTGCCCGGTGAATATTCGCCCGCCGGCTAAAGGCGACCAAATCATTGGTGATATTCTAAGTTGCTGGCATTGATCAAATGTACCGTCCTCCATCGGGTTAAAATGCATTGACGAAAATTCAACCTGGTTTGTAACGAGTGGAAAGTCCAGGCACGACTGCAGTAATTCAAATTTGCTTGGTGTAAAATTCGATATACCGAAATTGATTACCTTACCGCATTTTTTAAGCTCGTTGAATGCCGCGGCAACTTCATCGGCATTAAGTAAAGGATCTTCCCTGTGTATTAGTAGTATGTCCAGTCGGTCAGTTCCAAAGTTTTGAAGAGAGCGCTCGGCCGATTGAATAATATGTTGCTTTGATGTATCGTAATAATGATATGTGTAGTGGGGTCGCTGCGGAGATTTAAAGACTATATCACACTTTGTGATCAGTTGCATCCCGTTACGTAGAGACGGATTTTTCTTTAACACCTCTCCGAAAATTTCTTCACACGTAAAACTGCCGTATATATCCGCATGATCAAATGATGTTACGCCTAAATCAATTGATTCGCGAATCAAGTTTTCCAATCCGCTTGAATCAAGATTCCAATCACGTAAACGCCAGAAGCCTAAAACTATTTGCGATAACTCTGCACCGTTCGGCGCTATTTTAATTTTTGATACCATTTATCAACCTTTTAATGGCACACAGATGACACAGATTTAACGGACTTTCACTGATATATTTTCTTTAATCAGCGATGATCTAAAAAATCTGTGTCACCTGCCTTACCGGTTTACTCAACTTTGTAAGGCAGGCAGGTCTGCGTTGAATTTCTTCAATAAAAATAATTAAAAAAAATGGGAAAAATTATCGCTCTTAAAGCATAATGTTATTAAATTTCGAAGGGAACAATGATATACAAACATTCCATACATTTCTTCGTCTGATTTTTGCTGTATTGTTTCTCCTTAAAACATAAAAAAGGATTAATTATGAAACTCAATATCTATCGTACACTTATTTCAACTCTTGCGATTGTATTTTTAATACTGGGCTGCGCCGGACCTAAAGAAGCTGAATTCAAAGGATTTGACAGGGCTTTGATGGACACAACCGTAGCACCGCAAGATGACTTTTACCGCTACGCTATCGGTGGTTGGCTGCGAGATAACCCAATACCGGCGGACCAGGTTCGCTGGGCGGCATTCACTGTATTGCGTGAACAAACACGTGAACAAGTTCAGAAAATTATTGATGATGCAGCTAACGATAAGTCTGCTTCCGAAGGCACTTTAAAGAATAAGATTGGAACTTTTTACAACTTTGGAATGGATTCGGTAACTATCGAAAAAGCAAGCTGGTCGCCGTTGATTCCGGAGATGGAAAGAATTGACGCAATTGCAACAAAAGAAGATTTGGTTAAAGAAATAGCTCATATGCACAAGTATACTGCTGCGCCGCTTTTCTTTTTCTATTCATCGGTTGATGCAAAAAACAGCGAGCAGGTGATCGCAGGAATGTGGCAGGGTGGATTAGGACTGCCGGACCGTGATTATTATATTAAAGATGACGGACGTTCAAAGGAAATTCGAGAAAAATATGATGTACATTTAAAAAACATTTTCAACCTGGTGGGAAGCGATAATGAGCTGGCAGAGCAGCAGGCTGGACAGGTTATGGCAATTGAAACTCGTTTGGCAAAGGCGTCAAACACAAGATTGGAAAACAGGAATCCCGAGGCTACTTATAATAAATTGTCTACTTCTGAAATTGCGAAGATGTTGGGTGAGTTTGATGTGATGTTGTATCTTGATGAACTTGAAGCCGGCGACCCGGGACATATAAATGTAAACCAGCCTAAATTCATTTCCGAAGTCGGCAAAATGTTTAATGACGTACCGCTTGATGATTGGAAAACTTACTTAAAATGGAATCTTGTTCGTTCTATGGCGCCTTATTTAAGTTCCGATTTCGTAGATGAACGGTTTGATTTCAACGGCAAATTTTTAAGCGGTCAGGAAGTTATTCAGCCACGCTGGAAACGGGTACTAAATGCAACAAGCGGGGCGCTTGGCGAAGCTGTAGGTCAATTATATGTAGAAAAATACTTCCCTCCAAAAGCCAAGGAGCGCGCGAAAAAAATTGTGGAATCGTTAATCGTTTCAATGGGCGAAAGTATAAGAGGATTAGATTGGATGAGCGATGAAACAAAAGAGCAGGCTCTTGTTAAACTGGACGGATTCGGAGTCAAAATCGGTTACCCGGATAAATGGCGTGACTATTCCGAACTTGAAGTAAGCGATTCATATGTTCGGAATATCATGAACGCTAACTACTTCGATCACAAAGAAACGATAAGTGAAATTAATCAACCTGTTAAAGAGTGGGAATGGGGCATGACTCCCCAAACCGTAAATGCTTATTACAGCCCAACCCGTAACGAGATTGTTTTCCCTGCTGCAATTTTACAATTCCCGTTTTATGATGTGCGCGTTGATGACGCAATTAACTACGGTGCAATGGGTGCTGTTATCGGTCATGAAATCTCGCATGGTTTTGATGACCAGGGACGTCAATACGACGCCGACGGAAACATTCGCGATTGGTGGACTGAAGAAGATGGAGAAAAATTTGACGAACGAGCAAAGCAGCTCGTTGAACAATTCAACAACTTCAAAGTTCTCGATTCATTACATGTTGACGGAGCTTTAACGCTTGGCGAAAACATCGGCGACCTTGGCGGATTAACTGTTGCTTACAATGCATTTACTAAAACCGAGCAATACAAAAAAGGTGAAAAAATTGACGGATTTACTCCCTCACAGCGTTTCTTCCTCTCCTGGGCGCAAGTATGGAAAAACAACATCCGCGATGAAGAATTGATGAGGCGACTAAAAACAGATGTTCATTCGCCGGGCGAATTCCGTGTACTGGGACCTCTTGCAAACATGCCCGAATTCTTTGCAGCTTTTGACATACCCGAAGGCAGTGCTATGCGACAGGATAACCCCGTTAAAATCTGGTAGGGCAATGGCACGCGGATGAAAAATAAAATAATAAAACCTTCCGGAGAACCTGTTTTTCCCGGAAGGTTATGTTACTACTCTAATTTCCCACGCAGCCAATCATTTTTCGAATCATGAATAAGAAAAAGATCGTTATTGAGAAGGGCTCAATACCATATACCTTGTTCAACATCTACAGTGCTGTTGAGATAATCAATCGATAAACTTTATTCGGATTTTTGGAATTAGCTTCGTAGATGTCATACTATTGTAACACTTCCCTGAAGTATTCGACACTATACTTTCCGATATAGTTAAAAGATTTTTTATAACATCAACTTCAGAAGATCATAGTATGAAGAAAACTTTGATTTTGAGAAGAATTTTCAAAAAAAGAGATCTGTCTTCTTCCTTCAGCTATCATCTAAGTTCCGTCATCAATTCATTGGGGAAGACTGTGAATATCTGCCAAGGGATAAAAATTTCCATTTGCCAAAGCGAACAATTTTAATATATTACCGACCGACAGTCGGTCATTTATTAAAAAAGGCATTATTAGATGCGTACAGTAAAAAAACATGATGAACGTAGAAAAGAGATTCTAAAAACCGCGGAAAAACTTTTTTCAAAAAAAGGATTTGCTAAAGCAACAATTGCAGATATAATAAATACAATAGGAATTGCCAAAGGCACTTTCTATCACTACTACAAATCAAAAGAAGAGTTATTAAACGAGTTCATTTATATTGAAATGGAGAAGACTAAAGAAAGACTTGAATCAATTGTGAATGACAACTCTATGTCGCCATATGAAAAACTTGCTCAGATTTTCCGCAAAAGCATGCATCATAAGACTATTAATAAGTCACGTGTAAAGATGCTTGCTAAGGCATTATACAATAACGATAACAATATTGTACTATTGCACAAACGATCTCAAAAATATCTTGAAATAGCCACTCCTTTAATCGGGCAGATACTAAAAGAAGGTGTTGCTTCAAAAACTTTTAAGCTTGCATACCCAATTCAAACAGTTGATCTTATCCTCAGAATGAGTCACTCAATTGATGAAAATTTTGCCAAAATGCTCACACAAAGCATTACGGAGGAATCAATCTCTGACTTTTTGAAAATATGTGAAAACTTTTCTATAGCTGTTCACAGACTGCTTGGAATAAAAGAAAATCAAATAGAACTGATTTACAAAAATGAAGTATTGGAATTATTAAACTAATAACCATTGGGGGATTTATGAATCTGAGGTCCTACAAATTGCATTCTAACATTCTCTTTGTCGCATTAATTTTTATAGTATACCTGCCCGTATTCACACAACCATCTATTGAAAAATTAAAAATTAATAAGATAGTAAAGATTACGTTCGATAAAGAAATAGATGGCTATGAGAAGACATACAAAATTTTAATTAAGCAACCGACTGATCATTTTTCAAATTCGAGCAAGAAGCTGATTCAGTGCTTTTACCTTTCACATCGAGGGTTTAACAAACCAACAGTGGTTACAATAATAGGTTATGGGGCAAGAAGAAACAGAGGATGCGAACTTGCCGATCAACTTGACGCAAACCACGTGTACATCGCTTACAGGTATTTCGGAAACGCTACTCCGGCAATAATGGATTGGAGTTATATGAATGTAAAACAAGCGGCAGCTGATCATCATGAAATTATTAATTACTTGAAACAATTTTATACTGGACCCTTCATTACACGTGGGGGAAGTAAGGGCGGTACCGATGCCTTGTATCATAAAATGTTTTATCCGGATGATGTGGATGCTACGGTTGTATTCTTTGCTCCACTTTCATTTAAGAAATATGATGACAGAATTAACAAATTCATTTTTAATGATGTAGCTACAGAAAAAGACAGGCAAAATGTAATTGACTTTCAGAGTTCTCTTTGCGAAAAAAAAGATTCAATTAAATCTGAAATACAATATATGCTCACAAATATCAAGGTTCCTTTTACAAAGTTTACAATCGATGATATCTTTAAATTCGCATTACTGGAATATCCATTTTCTTTTTGGCAATGGAGTGATGGGAACAAAAAGAATATTCCAGGGAAAGGCGCTTCTGCAAAACTGCTGGCAATGCATTTAAGTTCGGTTATTCCATTTATTGCTTTATCTGACCCACTAATCGAAAGTCTTTCTCCGGCTGGCTATCAAATGGCAACCCAGTTCGGCTATTATGAATTTGAATCAAGCCACCTAACTAATTTTTTAAATAATGATGAAATTCCTTCTCCTAACCTGTTTAATAAAGCCGGTGTTGACACAACATTTACACCTATGTACGCCAATAATCTTAAGGAATGGCTGGATGCAAAAGGAAACAATATTATTTACATATATGGTGAAAACGACCCTTGGACAGCCGCGAAAATTACACCTTCATCAACGACAAACTCATTATTGTTTGTAATTCCTAACGGAAACCATACATCTAAATTGAAAGATATACCTGAACTTTATAAGGTAGAGCAGGCTTTAACTGAGTGGATAAACCAAGAAGTAGTTTTTTCTTATTAACACTAACATCTTCTTTATTCTAGTAGCTGTTAAAACCTTTTTGCAGCACTGTGCGAAAAGACAATCCTGTTAAAATTTGGTAGCCTGTCTATAGCACGCAGATGACACAGATTGTTATGATTCTCGCAGATCAATAATAAAACCTTCCGGGTAACCTGTTTTTTCCCGGAAGGTTCTAATGTTGCTCTTGTCGTTAACCTTGAAGGTTGCCACTTAATTTTGTCCTCTTGACTTTGCTCGGGAACCGCTACTCTGTGCTTTTCTACAAATATTTCGACTTAACTCTCTATTTAATATTAGTAATTGATTTTTTTACTATACGTCAATTACATTTATACCTATATATCTGTGAGTATCTGTTAAATCCGTGTCATCCGTGTGCTATTTATGTATATTTACAAATCAATTCGAATAAAATTCTGCTGTTAGGGTATTAAGCTGGTCGTTCCAAAAAAAGAAATAAAATAGAGGACACTGCATGAACGCTCTTGAAGTTAAAAATCTGAGCAAGTCATTCGGCGACTTGAAAGCCGTTAACAATGCTTCGTTCGTCGTTCCGGAAGGATCAATTTTCGGACTAATCGGACGCAACGGTGCGGGCAAAACAACTACTATCCGAATGATGATGAACATATATATTCCGGATGAAGGAGAAGTAATTCTGCGCGGTATAAAAGTTGGTCAGGAATTCAAAAACAAAGTTGGTTACCTGCCCGAAGAAAGAGGGCTCTATAAAAAAATGAAAGTGCTGGAAACGCTTTTATATTTTGCAGAGCTAAAAGGAGTAACAGGGAAAGCCGTAAAGAAAAAAGCAAAAGAGTATTTAGAGAGATTTGATTTAACCGATAGAATAGATTCGAAAGTTGAAGACTTATCAAAGGGTAACCAGCAGAAGATTCAGTTTATATCAACAATTCTCCATGACCCTGAATTTATAATACTTGACGAACCATTCTCCGGTCTCGACCCAATAAACACAAACCTGTTAAAAGAAATTATACTTGAAAAAAAGAAAGAAGGTAAAGTAATCATTTTCTCGACTCATCTAATGGACTTTGCGGAAAAGATGTGTGATCACATCGCGATGATCGATCATGGCAATATTATACTTAACGGATCCCTTAGCGAAATAAAACAAAAATATTCGCAGCGTAACGTTAGCATCAATTATGAAGGTGATATCTCTTTCCTTAATGGTCATCCAATTGTTGAAAAAGTTGCCGACTTTGGAAATACTACCGGCATTACAGTCAATGATCCCGGGCAGATACAGGATTTATTAAAACTCTTAGTAGAGAGAGGCGTTAATGTAAAACGATTTGACGCGCATGACATTTCACTTCACGAAATATTTATTGACCTCGCAGGTAAAGAGGAAGATATTCTTGAGGAGGTGAAAAATGTTTAATTATAGGGCTATTGCAGTTATAAAAAGAGAGCTTCGCGAAAAACTGATGTCCAAAGCTTTTATCTTAATGACTATTCTTCTACCGGTTTTTATGATAGGTATTATAGGATTTCAGACGTGGATTATGAGTTTCGAGGGAGATAAGAACACAAAAATCGAAATAATAACCGAAGATTTGTCATTAACCTCAAAGTTCGAAAGCTCTTTTAATGAATTGTCATTTGTAAAAGATACTACTTACACAGTTTCGTTTAATACACTTAGTAGCGCAGGGTTGAAAGAGTATATCGATTCTAAAAAACAATTATTAATTGATGAAAAACTTCATGGAGTTATTTTTATACCTGATACGGCGCTTACAAATAAAGAGGTTCAATACTATTCCAAAACTCCAAATAACAGAACAATAACAGAGAAACTGGAAGGTCCTATAAACAAAGTGTTATTGGATCAATACTTCAGCGAAAAAGGATTAAGCGAAGACGAGCTTCAATTTGCACGTATGGAAGTTGATATTAATGGCTTCAAAGTTTCCGACGAAGATGAATTTAAAGAAGAAGGCTTCGGCAATTTAATACTATCATACATATTTACTTTTCTACTTTATCTAAGTCTTATAATGGGCGGACAAATGATGATGTCATCCGTACAGGAAGAAAAGACAAGTAAAATTGTTGAGGTACTTCTTTCAAGTATTCAAAGCAAAGAACTTATGACAGGCAAAATCCTGGGCGGAGCTATTACATCAACTTTCCAGATGGCTATTTGGCTAATTCCTATTATCCTTCTAATATCCACAACATGGTTTGTTCTTCCGCCGGAACTTACGCTGGATATTACGTTGTTCCATCTGATTTATTTCTTGATAAACTTCTTCCTCGGATTAATTATTTTCCTTGGTTTGTTTGGAACAGTAGGCGCAATATTCGATACGGCACAGGATGCACAATCTGGAATGTGGCCTGTAATGCTGTTAATAATGATTCCTTTTTTCATTTCGTTTTCCGTACTTCGAAACCCGAGTAATGCTGTTGCAGAAATTTCATCATTCGTTCCTTTTGCGACGGTAATTGTTATGCCCGGCAGAATGGTAGCCGGAGACGTTCCATTGTGGCAATTGATAGCTTCCATTTTCGTCAATATTGGAACTGTGCTGGCAATCTTCCCGGTGGCGGGTAAAATTTATCGTGTTGGAATTTTACGCACTGGTAAAAAGCCGAAGTGGAGCGAAGTTATTAAGTGGCTTAAGTTTAAGTATTGATACGACGAAGATGACATCTTTCAAAAAGATGTCATCTTTAATTAGCTGATTTTCACCCTGAGCTTGTCGAAGGGTGAATCAATCCATTTCTTCGTCTAAACGTTTTTAGCTTCTGCGTCTTTCCGTTTCTCATTCCAACGTAATCAGTCAATAAAAATATTCACTTTATAGTTTTTTCCATCGTCTTCGGCGTCAATGTTTACAAGTTCTCCTTCGGTACCTTCTTCAATCAGTTTTAGTATTTGATCCATGTTAATCTGCTTTCCGTCTACTTTTAACTTGTCTTTTGGAACAAGATTAAGCCCAACCTCAGCCAACGCAATCGGTATATTTACATTAGCTTTAACTTTGTCTTCTTCAGTTACGCGAACGCGTAAAAACCTTTTACTGTTCGGCTTTTTCTTCGGCTTATCATTAATTGATTCACCGGGATTAGCTTTTTCTAACAACTGCTCGGCTTCCTCAATCGAAATTTTTCCTTCTTTTAACATTTCGAGGATTATTCTTTTTTCTTCGCTCATTTTTTTACTCCATTTAGTGTTATTTAATTTCTTTGTTTGTTATGTATTAAAATATTATCCAAGCTCACCTAAGTTTTTTAATGCTTCCTTAGTGTTAATTTCGCCTTCGGAAAGCGCATTAAGTATTTTTAATCGCTCTTCAGAATTACTATTCCCGGATTTATAGCCCAGCGTTTTAATAATATTCTTTAAGCGGCTTTTTACTGTTGGATACGAAATGCCAAGATCTTTTTCCATCAGTTTGATGTTGCCCTCATTTTTTAGAAATACCTCAATAAAATAGAGTTCATCCGGTTTGAACATATGGAAACGATTTACACGGAAATTACTTTTTATCAGTGTTTTGCAGCTCTGGCACTCCACCTCTTTTATTACAAAATCTCCGCTGCAATAAGGGCAATTGGTTAATTCATTCATTTATTCAACCTTTTTGTTATTTATGTTGACAAACTTATTAAATATATTTACACATGCCAAGTCTTTTTTCAATTATATTAATATATCTATTAATTTTATTAAGAAAGGCTCGATGATTTGTTGAATTTAAGGCAAAATGATTAAATATCTTTAATGAAGCACCAGTCATATTTCGACAGGCTCAATATGACCCTGAATTTTAGACTCAACAAACTTCCTTTTGTCCTGAAAAATTGTCGGATAAAGAGATGAGTGAACGTAGCGTTCCGATGAATTGTATCGCAACTTCCCGCTTCGCCTAAAGGCTTCGCATAACGAATAGCCGGAGCAGGTAAGAAGTAATTTCTATTTGTGTTACGCACAGCCGAATATAATTCTTAAATAAACATGTCGAAGTTATTAAGCGTAATAGGGAAATAGAAAAAGCCAATAGCAATATTGATCAATTGAATAGCAATCGAAGTCAAACAAAGATGGTAATCTGATTTTATGTTTACTTACCATTTAAAAAATAAAGCGGAGTAAACATGAACTCAAAATTCGAAATTATAACAATTGGAGAAGTGATTTCAAAAGAGGGTGTTTTTGGGATCAAGTTGTCGGAAAAGTACATTCCTGCACTTAAGAATATTGACGGATTTAATTACTTAACTGTAGTCTGGTGGGGGAATCTTAATAAAACGTTTGGTGATGATGTAGCTCCGGTTATTGAAAAACCATACAAAAAAGGTCCCGACGAAATTGGATTATTTGCTACAAGATCAGAAGTGCGGCCGAATCCAATTCTATTAACAAACATTTATGTTCTAAAATATGATATTAAGGAAGGCATAATTTATACGGCGTATATTGATGCACATGCAGGTACGCCTGTTCTCGATATTAAGCCTTATCATAAAGTTGAGAGGATTAAGAATTGCCAAGTTCCTCAATGGTGCAGTCATTGGCCCGAATGGTATGAAGATGCGGGATCGTTCGATTGGGAAAACGAGTTTAATTTTTAATTATGTTAGGGAATATCCTCTTCTGTAGAGGGTATTCGATATTTCTTTTATCATTAGTCAAAAAAAGTGTTATACAGTAACTCTATTCTAAGTTTTCTTTCCGTAAATAAACAAGTTATATGAAAATTGGAATGCTCTCTTTTGACGTAGTCGGATCTCCGCATCTATAAGTCTTACATCTAAACGTTTACACGTTTCAACTTTCCCAACTTTATACTTTCTACTTTCACCTCATTTCCCTAACTTTCTTTCGGGAATTACGCTATACACATCTCTGCTTTATTCGCCGCTGGGAAAAGGGTTGGTGGATGGGTTCTAACATAGCCTTGATATAAATCCGTCGTTTATCGACGAGAATGCTTGCAATTAGCAGGACTCATAAACGGTTGACACCGTACGAAATAAAAGTTTAGAATTTTTACGAATAATTGCACCGCTGAGCAACAGCACAATTAATTCGTTTATTCATTATAAAGATATGTTAGATTGATAAAATAAGAATAGTGTAATAGCATGAATCGTACATTATTAAGTTTAGCTATCATTAAAGTTAATTGGGTTGCCAATAAACACGACTACATTCAAAATTACGTATTACTCGTTGGTTCGATATTAAAACGAAAAGATTATAATAATTTTGAACTCCCTACATTGCAAA
>JANQLA010000165.1 GCA_028280855.1 Melioribacteraceae bacterium | reverse complement strand
CCCGTATCCTTCCAGCATCTCGAAACCAAGAGTTTTAAAATCTTTTGCCACTGCGGGGTCAAGCGCTGCTCCGCCGCTAATCATATTTTTAACGCAACCGCCAAATCTCTCATGAACTTTGCCAAATATTTTACGCGAAAATTTTTGAGAATCTATTTTTTCGGCAATTGCAAACAACAATTTAGCTACAGGACTCTTATTAATTTTATCACGAATGCCTTTTCGTATAATTGCATATAATCGCGGTACACCGAGTATTAGGGTTATTTCGTTCTGCTGAAGAGTAGCAATTATATCTTCGCCGGCCATTGACGGAGAAAAAGCTATTGTACCTCCGGCATAAAGCGGTGCGACTATAGTGCCAAGCAGAGGAAATATATGATGCAAAGGAAGAAGTACAAGCATTCTGTCATCGGCGGTATAAATGGGTAAGTCGTCCGTAACTGCGAGTAAGTTTGTAACAATATTTTCAAACGTAAGCATCACGCCTTTAGGACTTCCCGTGGTACCCGATGTGTAAATAATCAGCAAAGTCTCATCATCATCGAAAGAAGGAAATTGAATATCTTCATTAAGGTTTGATGCCGGAGAAAGTTCATCAACATTTATTACGGTTGGTTGTTGCTCTAAGTCGATCAGTGCGTCGCTAAGCACATCCTTAGTTTCGTTCGAAGCAAAAATAATTTCGGGTGAACAATCATTAAGAATGTATTGAACATCGTCAGCAGCAGACATAAAATCAATAGTAACAACAGAAGATTTATTGAGCCATGCAGAATAAAAAGAGAATACCCATTCAGGCCTGTTTTCCATAAATATTGCAACTTTATCGCTTTTAAAATCTTTTGTTAGAGATGAGAAGTTGTTTACTTCTGAGATAAGTCTTCCGTAATCTATTTTATTTTCGCCGTTTACTATGGCGGTTTTATCGTACTTTTTTAGAAACAAATCAGCCTCTGTTTAATAAAATGTGTTGTGAATTTTAGACAATTTTCCAGCCAAATAAAAGGATTTAATAACAGCAAGGAAATCATAATTATTTGTTTTATTTTTGAACAACACTTCAACAAAAAAAATTCACCATGAAAAATTATATTCGATGCGCCTGGTTATTACTGCTCCTAATAGCCCAGGCAAAACCGGCCTCGGCACAACTTAATTATGATACGGTTAGCGTAAGACAAGTTTCCGACGGTGTAGTTTATTATCATTTAGACGAGACTACAAAACCGTGGCAGATACACGTATTGGAAGCTGATTTGACTAATCCGCAAATATCAATCAAAACAGCAAAAGCGACTAATAGATTAACAGGAAATCAAAACGTATCCGATTTATCATTGCAAAACAGCTATGAGGGACACCGGGTTGTGGGTGCTATTAACGGGGACTTTTTCGACGGCAACGGCGTATCAATAGGTCATCAAATTGTTAACGGCGAACTTGTTTCGAGCCTACAATCCAGGAACTGGTCAAAAATAGCTTTCGATGAATTCAACCAACCGTTCATTGAAAGATTTAATACAACCGGTAAAGTATTCATTGATGGAGAGAGCACAACATTAGCAGGCGTAAATTCAGTACGCGGAGAAAACCATCTCGTGCTTTATAACCGGTTCAAAGGAAATTCAACCAATACCAATCCGTGGGGAACTGAATTTCTTTTAAAACCGCTATCGCAGTGGACAATAAACGATACTGTTAACTTAGAGATCGTTGAAGTTGAATCGTTAGCCGGCAATATGGAAATAACTCCGGATCATGTTGTTCTTTCTGCGCACGGAACAAGCGAAAATTTTGTCTCGCAGCTAAAAGTCGGCGACACTCTTTCACTAACTGTTGGAATACATCCTTTAGAAAATAAAAAATTCACTCAATTGATTGGTGGATTCCCAAAAATTGTGGAAGACGGACAAAACTATGCGCTAGCCGGATATACAGAAGAAGGCGGCTCAGCAACATTCGCAACCGATAGGCACCCAAGAACAAGCGCCGGTTTTAATGCCGACAGTACAAAGTTGTTCATGTTCGTAGTTGACGGCAGGCAGTCGATTTCTGTCGGTGTCTCACTCCCCGAACTCGCGGATATTATGATGATGTTCGGAGTTCACACCGGGTTGAATCTGGATGGAGGCGGTTCATCAACTATGGTAGTAAAACGCGAGGTTATAAACTCTCCTTCCGGTGCTCTTCAGCGTACGGTTTCGAATGCGCTAATGATTGTAACTTCAGAAGAAGCAACTATTGAAGAACTGCGTTTAATGCCTGATTCTGTTGTAACGGACTTGTCAAATCCAATAGAATTCTTTATGGAAAGTTTCGATGCGTACGGCTTTAAACTCGCTAACAATTTTGAAGATGTTGTCGCAACGTTCGGCAATCCCGGTATCGGAGTTTTCTCTAACGGAATATTTAATCCACTAAGTGAAGGATTAACAACATTGGAAATTCAAATAGACGATGCCTCTGATCAATCAATTATTAAAGTTGAGGTACTCGAAGGAGAAATACTTGCAAACAGTTTCGAGAATAACTCGGAATGGATTTTCAGCAGCGACAATATTGATACTTTAAACTCGTCTATCAGCTTTAACAACGGTGAATTTACAGAGGGTCTGCAATCGTTACAGCTTGATTACTCGTTTACTTATCAAGCGGGTCAATTTCATTGGGCTTATCTGAATATAGATATCCCGGTTCACGGTGTACCGTCGGAGATCACGGTTGATGCCAAAGGCGACGGACAAGCGCATACAATTGCGTTCGTTGTTTCCAATGAAAATAATGAACGATTTGCCCTGTTAACTAATAAATCGCCCGGGCCGGATAGCTTTGAAATCCTTACAGCAAATATGAATAATCCAATTGACATTGACCAGGTAGGGGCCAGGTTTTATTACCCTATCCGTATAAAACAAATTGCTGTTTCACTTGGCAGTGGAAGACAAAATGGAGAGCTTTATGAAGGTACTATCCTGTTTGATAATATTGTAGTAAAATACCCAACTGCTACAAGTGTGGATAATGAAATTTATCCATCCGGTTTTCATTTGAAGCAAAACTATCCAAACCCGTTTAATCCAACAACAACAATTGAATATACAGTTCCATCCTTAGTGGACGCAAACTTTGCGTCCACTACATTTGTAAAGCTTATTATTTACGACATTCTTGGGAATGATGTAGTTACATTGGTTAACGACTATAAATTACCAGGAAATTATAAAGTTGAGTTGGATATAACAAAATTAAACAGAAGTATTTCGAGCGGCATTTATTTTTACACACTAACTAGCGGCGAGTTTAATAAAACAAGGAAGCTTATTTTGCTAAAGTGATTTTTTGTGATTAAAATATTGCATAAATAAACGGCGCAAGCGCCGAACCCTGGGTTAAGATTATCAATCCGCCCCTTAAAATCAAAAAGATAATAATCTTTAACATCCACCATCTCTTGTTACCCGCGGGAATAGAATCCTATTTCAACAATTGTTAAAAGACCGCTGTAAATGGGAAAGTATTATATCTGTTGAAATCAAAATTTAAAAGCAGAACTGGAATAGAAGCCAAAACAATATCACTTCAATACTAAATTTAATTCATTCATTTTCTCCAGAGCTAATATTTTTCACTTCTTCAAAGGGAATAGATTTGATATTATTCTTTTAAAACTATTATCAACTGTCAATGAATTGCAGTGGGCTTTGTATTACTCCTACAAAGAAAAGTTGAGGAGCAAACCTCGACGCGAAAATCATATTTCTGTGCAGTATTCAAGCTTTGGGATAAAAGAAAAGTCTCAAGAAGCGAATTATTTTGCATATTGAATAACTTTTTATATTTGATTTCTAACACAATCCTATAATTATTTTAGCTTCTAGGGATCATAGAATATAAAATTTTAATTCACTTGAGAGGAGGTATTGTCAATGAAAAGCAAAGCAATTTTAATAATCTTAGTATTTGTTAGCGTATTGTTTGCCTACCCAATGGATGTTGGCCAACACTTCACCGGCACATACTCTGAAGGTAGAATCACCCCGCTAACTAGCGGAAGTTATGTTTTTGCAGTTTCTCTCAATTCAAGCACACATATGGCGAGATTCGGTTATGTCCATATAGATACTGGGCAAGAAGATTGGGAATATATCTCCAAAAGCGGAGGTTCGAAGTTTTTCTCTTGGTCTGCTGATTTAACTGGTGGCGAGGATTATCTTGTTTATGTGAGCACTCAAGGCCCCGGCTATTTTCTGTGTGAACCAGGAAATTAGTAATTTATTCCATTCACATTTTTAGCAGGGTTCGATAATAGGTATAAATAATTTCAGAATATTCTTAAATTATTCTCTGGTCCCTAATCTTTTTATAGAAAATATGTTAGCTGATTAAAGCCAAACTTAATTAACTGACTAAAATATTGCATAAATAAACGGCGCAAGCGCCGAACCCTGAGTTAAGATTATCAATCCTCCGAGCAATACAAGAAATACTATAATGGGTAGCAGCCACCACTTCTTGCGTACTTTTAAGAATTGCCATAGCTCTGATATTATTGATAACTTACCCATTTACGCCTCAAAACTGCCTTTCAGTATCCACGGGAGTATATTCTTTTTTTTCCCTATAATTCCAATAACTCTTTTGACTTTTGCTTATGCGCAAATCTAGGAAATCTTTTTTAAAAATTTTAGTCAATAATCCTATCGGGGTTACAATAAGATAAAATAGAATAGTGAGAATAACCCGCGACATTATGAAACCTAGAAGCACTGCTAGTGTCATCCACCCAATTTGAATCGGCTTAAGAACTCTTGGCACAATAATGCCAAAAATTATTAAAAGTCCCCCGGGAATAGAAAAATACTGGTATATATTAATGTCAAAATAAAACAGCAGCAATGAAACAAACACCAAAACCAAGCCAACAGTAATGCCGAATTTCCTCAACTCTTTTTCGCTGGAATTAATATTTTTGATTTCTTCTTTTAGCATAAGTAAGCACCATCAACTTAAAACCAGCTACAGCTTCAAGCCAGTCAAATCGGTCAATTTAAGTTTACAATTATTGTACAATATTAGTCCAGTTCAAATTCCTTTCGCCAGTCAATGTCTTCCTGCAGCGGTGTTTGTTCTGTTTTAGCCAACAGGTAATTGCCCATAACCAGGTAATCCATATCTGTACGCATAAAACACATATAAGCTTCTTCGGGTCTGCAGACAATCGGTTCTCCTCTTACATTGAACGAAGTATTAACTATTACCCCGCAGCCGTATTTTTCATCAAACCTACTTATCATTTTATGATACAAGGGGTTGGTTTCCTTATTTACCGATTGAATGCGCGCGGAATAATCTACGTGAGTTATTGCGGGTATATCCGATCTTAACACGTTCAACTTTTCAATTCCGAAAAAGTTCTTTTGTTCATCGCTCATCGGCTTCTGTCGTTCTTTTTTTACGTCCGCAACAAGCAGCATGTAAGGGCTTGGCCTGTCAATTTCAAAATAGTCGCTGATTTTTTCTTCGATTACCGAAGGTGCAAACGGGCGAAAACTCTCACGGAATTTTATTTTCAGATTCATTATAGATTGCATCTTCGGAGAACGTGCATCTCCAATAATCGATCGTGCACCCAATGCACGCGGCCCAAATTCCATCCTTCCCTGGAACCAGCCTATTACATTCTCATCACTAATCAAATCCGCTACTTTTCCAGGGATTTGATCGTCACTTAATACAGTATGCGGAATTTCTTTCTCTTCAATGAATTGTTTTATTAAACCGTTTTCAGTGTAGTCCGGTCCAAGATATGAGCCAAACTGTAAATCCGTAGCACCATCAACCTTCCGCCCGTTATCAAGGTACTGGTACCATGTAAACAACGCAGCGCCGAGAGCTCCACCCGCATCTCCGGCAGCAGGCTGAATCCATATATCATCGAATATATTTTCACGAAGTATTTTCCCGTTTGCAACGCAGTTAAGCGCTACCCCGCCTGCCAGGCACAGTTTTTTCATGCCAGTCTCTTTTCGAATGTGGCGAGCGCATCTAAGCATAACTTCTTCTGTAACATCTTGTACGGAACGGGCTAAATCCATTTCGCGTTGGGCAAGTTGTGATTCCGGCCTTCGCGGCTGACCGCCAAACAATTTGTTGAACTTCGAGTTAGTCATCGTTAAACCGGCGGCAAAGTTAAAATACTTCATATTCAACTTAAATGAACCGTCATCCTTTATATCAATCAATTCATTCATAATTGTGTCGACATACTTTGGCTCGCCATATGGTGCAAGGCCCATCACTTTATACTCGCCTGAGTTTACTTTAAAACCTGTATAATATGTAAATGCAGAGTATAACAGGCCGAGGGAATGGGGAAACTTTACATCGGCCATGATACTGATTTTATTGCCCTTTC
>JANQLA010000126.1 GCA_028280855.1 Melioribacteraceae bacterium | reverse complement strand
ACCGTATGTAAAGCGATTGAAGTTGTTTTTTAATCAAATTCTTTTCTTCCGATATCATTTCCTTTATTACGTCAATATCATATTCAGCGACTCTTGCCGCCATGCTAAGTTTGCCGGGGAAAGGTAAGCCCTGACTTAAGGATAACATTTTTCCCGTCATCGGCTCCTGGGTAAAAGAAAAAGAATTAACCGGCATATTTAAAAGCCCTATTGATAGAACAGGGTCGGGCAAGCTGCTCTTCTCAGGAATGCCGTTCTTCACCGCTTCCATTTTTGATTCAAGCATTTTTAATTTTGGACTTACTTCAATTGCACGCTTTAGTAATTTTTGAAATTCGGAATCAGTTTGAGCCGTCAATATATTACCAAAACTAAATAATAGTGCAATCGATAGAGTGAAAGCTTGTACTTTCATCGCTACCTCTAATATTAGAAATAATAAAATGTTCTGGTTCTATTATGAGATAGAGATGTCTAGATTAGGAGAGTGGATATTCTTTGGAGCAGTACCCGGTTTGATAAAGTTATATCGCTTTTATTTACAACTTTTTTTTGACCTGTGAATTTCTTTTCTGTATGGTCGCAATAATTTAATTCAGAAGTGATATGCTTTTGTTCAAAAGAAACTTTCTCAACAATTAAATAAGGAATTTGTTTACCGTTACTTATAACACAACCGCAATTGCTTAACTTATCAATTGACATAAAAGGATTGAGTGAGCAATGATCCGCTATATATTGGTTCGATGATGAACAACATTTTGATTCGATTTCAATTGTATGACAACATGAATCCGAATTCAGGTGTTTAGGCCTATCAGAGTTGAATCCGCCGGCATAGATATTTATCATCGATAAAATAAGCGCTGCGGAAAGTAATCTATGTGATATTCTTTTGCTTAACATTTATCCGGATATTGTGTCGGTATTAAACTAATACATATTAGTATTTGTTTCAAGATTTATTTTGATTGCTATTTTTAGTCTTCAAATCTTCTTCCTCCACAGCATTACAAACTTCTCCATTACAGCATTCGTCAATATTTACACCGCATTTTGAACATTGACCATGTCCGTGCACAAATATTATGTTGGATATTTGCTGGCAATACGGACATCTGACTTGACTCTCTTTCATTTCAATCTTTTATAGGATTTTTTGTCTTGTTTACGCAATTTATAAAATTTTTTCGAATGATGGAATTATCTAACTATCAAACATGTTATAAGATATGATTTTTAATAAACGGAGAAACTATGAGAGACCCATCATTTCGCTCTGATTCTGACGAAATCGGTGAAGAACATGTTGCTACTTCAATTGAAACACCCATTAGAGAAGACGCATTTGAACTTGATAATGAAACGAAAATAGAAGAAATCGAAAAACTATTTGAAAGAATTATGCTAACGCTTGGTCTCGATCTATCGGATGATAGTTTGAAAGGTACACCGCACAGAGTTGCAAAAATGTACGTTAACGAAATATTCAATGGTCTGAATCCCGAAAACAAACCCTCGGCTAAAATATTCGATAATAAGTATAGATATAAAGGGATGGTTGTTGAAAAGAGTATTAATGTATCATCCACATGTGAACATCATTTCGTACCAATTATAGGAAAAGCACATGTTGCTTACATTCCAAACGGTCACGTAGTAGGTTTGTCCAAAATGAACCGAATAGTTGATTACTATTCAAGAAGACCGCAAGTTCAGGAGAGATTAAACAAGCAAATTTTGAACGAGCTTAAAGAAGTTTTGGGAACAGAAGACGTCGCGGTTGTAATAGAAGCAAAACATTTTTGCGTGCATTCCCGCGGTATTAAAGACACAGCCAGCACAACAACTACAGCAGAATACAGTGGTAAATTCCAGGATAATGAAACCCGTAAAGAATTCCTGCATCATATAAACAATGATTTAGTGAAATAAAATTCTCACCAATCCATTTGTCCACCCGGTAAAATTTGTAACCGGGTTTTTTATTTTTTAAAGAAATAGATTTGCTTAACGAATTTACAATTTATAATCAGTGGAAAGACTTTACCGGCATATCGCTATAGTCCTTGCATATCCGTTTATCATTCTTGTGCGGGCTTACCAGTTGCTAATCTCTCCCATTTTTCCATCATCGTGCAGATATCAGCCGACCTGCTCACATTATACTTTGGAAGCGTTAAAAAAATATGGCATCTTTAAAGGAAGCTGGTTAGCAATGAAACGAATTTTTCGCTGTCATCCCTGGGGTGGAAGCGGATTTGATCCTGTTCCATAAAACCAAATTCCCGGACTTTAATATTTCAGAAGTATTACTTATGTTCAGCAAAAACAAATACAAATTTAGTTATGAACAATACATTTAGTTCCTCCGAATTGAAAGACAACTATCGGAAAATTAAAGATATAATCTCAGAATCGTTTGCTATCATTACTTCGAGGGGTAAAGCGAACGCTGTTATGCTTCCCTATTACGAAGGCAATGAAGATGCAATTAATGAGTACCTTGAATCATACGAAATTTGGAAGAATAGAGAACTATTATGCAAGAGATACGATGATTCAGTAAATAGCGGAATTTCAGGCCTAAAGATTTAATTATGCCTGAATTTATTTTTACGAACTTTGCTCAGAAACGATTTAATAAGCTTAACTCCGCTACACAAACAAATATATTTAACAAACTCATTTCACTAAAAACTCAAGCTAACTTTCAAGCAATTATAAAGCCATTAAAAGGAATTGATGAGTCAATGTTCAGATTGAGAATTGGAGATTATTGAGTGATTCTTAAGCACAAAGCCCATGATAAGTTTTTAGTGCTTGATGTTGGTCATAGAAAGAATATCTATAAATAATAGACATAGAAATGTCTCTTTGCCTTGTGAAGAAATAATCACTTTTAGAAAAGTCTCGCCAACAAGTGGAATATGAGGTTTCAAAAATAAGTTGATACTTATGCGTAATTAGCATGTTTAAAAGCCTTTATCAAACTTCCTTAATCGTAATCCTGATCTTTATCTTAATCTGAACAAGCGGGTAAAAAACTATTACGAATAAGATCCATTACAGGAAGGACTGTTAATAAATACAGATTACGATTAAGTTTGTAAGGAAGAACAGCGCTACTTCTTCTTCCCCTTTTTTCCTTTCTTTCCTTTTTTAGCAGGAGCTTCTTCAGCAAGTTTTACACACTCAGCATACGTCAATTCTTTTGCTTCAACGTCTTTAGGAATTCGGACATTCAGCTTACCTGCTTTTAGATACGGACCCCATCGACCGTTGAGTACTTGCATATCAGGGTCTTCTTCAAAACCCTTTATAAACTTTTCTGCATCCTTCTTTCGCTTATCTTCAATAACCTGAATCGAATCTTCAATAGTTATTGTATGCGGATCATACAGTTTACCCAGTGAATAAAATTTGCTTTTGTGACGAACATAAGGTCCAAACCTGCCGATTGCTGCAACAACATCCGTGTCCTCGTATTCCCCAACCGTTCTGGGTAATTTAAATAACTCTAAGGCTTCCTCTAGTGAAATTGATTCAAGTTTTTGGGTATTGCGCAACCCCGCGTATTCTGGCTTTGAATCTTCATCTTTCGGATCGGTCAATTGAGCAACCGGACCAAATCTTGCCATGCGTACTGAAACTTGTTTACCAGTTTTCGGATCAGTTCCAAGTATTCTTTCGCCCGTCGCACGTTCGCTGTTTTCAATTGTATGCTCAACCTTCTCGTGGAACGGATGATAAAATTCATCAAGCATTTTGTGCCAATCCATTTTACCGGTTGCTATATCATCCAGTTCCTCTTCCACATGCGCGGTAAACTTGTAATCCATAATTTTTGGGAAGTGCTCTTTTAAGAAATCATTTACAAGCATTGCAATATCGGCGGGATACAATTTTCCTTTGTCGGCGCCGGTAATTTCTGTTTTAACTTCTTCTTTAATTTTGCTGTTAAGAGTTATTACTTTGTATTGCCTCTCTTTACCCGGTCTATCATCTTTCAAAACGTAGCCGCGTTTTTGTATTGTGCTGATAGTTGGAGCGTATGTTGAGGGTCTGCCAATGCCAAGTTCTTCAAGTTTTTTGACAAGCATTGCTTCAGTAAACCTTGCCGAAGGGCGTGTATATCTTTGGGTAGCTGTAATGATTTTATGTTCGAGATTCTGGCCTTCGCTTAACGGCGGCAATATACCGTCATCTGCCTCACCGTTATTATTATCGTCATCGGTGGATTCCAAATATACTTTAAGAAATCCGTCAAACTTTATTACTTCGCCCTTTGCTACAAATTTTTCATCGCTGTTGGATAAAGCAATTTTAGCAGTTGTACGTTCAAGTTGCGCATCACTCATTTGCGAAGCAATTGCGCGCTTCCAGATTAAATCGTAAAGTACCTGCTCATCTCTTCCTCCATCGACACTTGCGTTCTCAAAGTACGACGGTCGAATAGCTTCGTGCGCTTCTTGCGCTGAAGCCGATTTTGTTTTGTATTGCTTGGGATTTGAATATTTTTTTCCGTAAGATCCTTCGATAATTGATTGAGCATTTTCCATTGCGAATTCAGAGAGGTTCACTGAATCGGTTCGCATATACGTAATCTTCCCTGCTTCATAAAGCTTTTGTGCAACCAGCATTGTCCTGGAAACGGAGAATCCTAACTTACGACTTGCTTCCTGCTGCATTGTTGACGTTGTGAACGGAGCAGCCGGCGATTTCTTCGCGTCCTTTTTTTCTAAAGATTCAATTGAAAATTGTGCGGACCTGCATTTCTCTAAAAATTCTTTAGCCTCTTTTTCGGTCTTAAATTTCTTTTGTAATTCAGCTTTTACAATAGATTGCTTTCCGTCTTTATCTATTGTTATAAACTCTCCAACAACCCGATAATTGGCTTCTGGCTTAAATTTATCAATTTCTCTTTCGCGTTCAACGATTAGCCTAACGGCTACAGACTGAACCCTGCCGGCGGAAAGTTGAGTTTTAATTTTTCGCCAAAGGATGGGCGATAGTTCAAAACCTACAAGCCTGTCAAGAATTCTACGGGCTTGCTGGGCTTCAAACAAACTTGTGTCTATCGCTCTTGGATTCTCGATCGCAGTTGTTATGGCTTTCTTAGTGATCTCGTTAAAAATTATTCGCCTGGTTTCTTTTTTATTAAGTTTCAGCTCATCATACAAATGCCATGAAATAGCCTCCCCCTCACGGTCCTCATCAGTTGCAAGCCAAATTACTTCAGCGTCTTTAACATGCTTTTTCAGTTCACGTACAACACTTCTTTTATCATCCGGTACTATGTAAGTAGGTTTAAAGTTATTCTCAATATCAATACCGGTGTTCTTCTTTTCTAAATCCCTGATATGTCCATAACTTGAAACAACTTTGAACTCCTTTCCTAAAAAACGTTCGATTGTTTTACCTTTTGCAGGAGATTCAACTATTACTAGATTTTTACTCATTATTCTCTTTGGTTATTATTACAAAATCAAAGTGCAAATAAAATCAAATTTGTTCTAAAACCAAAATTTGTTTTTTACCATATTTTCAAACGAATTGTTTTTTTATTCTAAAAATTATTTTTATGACCTTCACCTGCCGAGTAATAATTAGTATTTTTGCTTATTCATATTATACATTTACGGAGAGTAAAATTGAGCAGAGAAGAACTTGGCAAAAAAATTTTCGATACCTCGCATATTACCGGAGAATTCCTTTTAAGATCGGGACAGATATCCAACGAATATTTTGATAAGTATTTATTTGAATCCGACCCTGTATTATTAAATGAAATAGCCGAACACATCAATAAATTTTTACCTGCTGATACGGAAGTACTTGCCGGGCTTGAGACAGGCGGCATTCCGATTTCTACTATGCTATCACAAAAATCGGGGCATCCTTCAATATTTGTGAGAAAAACAGCAAAAGAATACGGTACTTGCAAGCTTGCCGAAGGGATCGATTTCAAAGGTAAAAAGGTCACAGTTATTGAGGATGTTGTAACAACGGGCGGACAAATTATTAAAAGTGTTGAACAGCTTAGAGAGCTTGGTGCAAATATAGACAAAGTTTTGTGTGTAATTGTTCGTGATCCAAAAGCATTCGATAACTTACAAAACGCCGGACTTACGCTTACCCCTCTTTTCACGATGGAAGAATTGAAAGAAATAGTAGCTGCGTAGGTCAATGTCTCTGAAGATTCCGGGTGCTCGTTGTCGGATTTTAAAGTGAACTGGCGCCCTTTACTAAAGTGTTATCCTATGCTGTTGACTGCATAAAACCGAATTATGCTTTTCACTGCTTGAATAAAATTTCCTGATCATGGAGTTTTGCATAGTATCCCTATAAATCCGTTTTTCCCGGATACTGCCGGGATTATTTCCTCACCTATTTTTGAGTGAGAACATTTATTACAGACTTTATATAGATGTAATTTAATTGCAGCCTCTAAACGAGGCTGCATGGGGAAAATTATAAAAGAGTTTTATAACTCTGTAGAGTTTTCATGTAGTTAGCGCGTTCAAAGGCAGCAGGTTCCTGAACGGATTTCTGGCTCATACTTCCTTTCATCTGCTCAATTGATTCGTATTCGTTTTCTTCCATCCAGTTTTTAACCCCTTCAAGAATTTCATTTGTTCTTCCTATTCCGTTCATAAGCAACTCTGAAGCTATCATTGCTGCATCGGCGCCGGCCATCATTGACTTTACAACGTCTGTCGAATTGTGAATGCCGCTAGTTAGCGCCATGCTGGCTTTAATTTGCCCATAAAGAATAGCAACCCATCGAAGCGGTAATCTCATTTCCCAGTTTGTACTAAGAACTAAGTTTGGTACAACTTCTAATTTTTCCAGATCAAAATCAGGTTGATAGAAACGATTGAAAAGCACCAATGCATCTGCACCGGCATTGTCCAATCTTTTAGCCATGTTAGCCATTGATGTAAAGAATGGGCTTAACTTAATAGCAACAGGAATTGAAACTGTTTCTTTTACAGCCTTCAAAACGTCAACGTACATAGTTTCAATTTCGGATCCTGTCAGATTGGGATTTGTGGGTACATAATAAACATTCAGTTCAAGAGCATCGGCACCTGCGTCCTGCATATTCTTTGCGTATTTAACCCATCCGCCGTTACTAACTCCATTTAAGCTGCCTATTACAGGTATGCGCACAGTTTTTTTAATATCTGCGATCAGATCTAAATATTCAACTGGTCCCAATTTATATTCGTCCTGCTCGGGAAAGTACGATGTTGCTTCGGCATAGCTTTCAGCACCGTAGCTTAAGTAGTGATCCAATTCTCCCGATTCGTGTGTTATCTGTTCTTCGAATAGTGAATGAACTACAATTGCAGAAGCGCCCGAGTCTTCCATAGTTTTAACATTATCAAGACTCCATGTTAACGGTGAAGCCGAAGGGACTATAGGATTCTTTAACTCAAGTCCCATATATTTTGTTTTTAATTCCATTACAACTCCGGTTTAATTTCTTCATAAAAAGGAGGCGAACTTAATCTCCCCGATAATTAATCTTGTTTATCTTCTCCATTAGTGGAGTAATCAAATTCTGCCATTTGCTCGTATACTTTCCATTTTTTCAACACTTCGGCCTGTGCTTGTTTTAACAGCTCTTTAGCGCCTTCGGGATTAAACTTGGTAAGCATTTTATAACGAGTTTCTTTGTAAGCGTAATCTTCCAATTTGATTTTTGGAGCTTTGGAATCAAGCTTCAGAGGATTTTTTCCTTCGGCTAAGTTATCAGGGTTGAACCTGAATAACGGCCAGTAGCCCGAATCGACGGCTGCTTTCTGGTTATCCATTCCTTTAGCCATATTTATACCGTGTGCAATACAGTGGCTGTAAGCAATAATGATTGAAGGTCCATCGTATGCTTCGGCTTCAAGGATAGCACGCAACGTTTGTAGATCATTCGCACCCATCGCCACTTGCGCTACGTAAACATTCCCATAATTCATTGCCATCATTGCAAGATCTTTCTTGGGAGTTGGTTTACCGCCGGCCGCAAATTTTGCAACTGCTCCGAGCCCTGTTGCCTTTGAGCATTGACCGCCGGTATTTGAGTAAACTTCCGTATCGAGAACAAGTATGTTCACATTCTCACCTGATGCAATCACATGATCCAAACCGCCGTAACCAATATCATATGCCCAGCCGTCTCCGCCCATAATCCAAACGGATTTTTTAACCAGGTAATCAGCTATCGGAAGAAGGTTCTTTGCAGCTTCATCATCAATTTTTTCAAGGTCGGCTTTTAGTGTGGCTACTCGTTCCCTTTGTTCGTAAATATCAGCTTCAGTCTTTTGATCTGCCGAAAGAATGTTTTCAACTAATTGCTTATCCACTTTATCGGAAAGTCTTGCGAGTAATTCTTTTGCATACTGCATATGCCTGTCGTATGCTAACCGCATACCAAAACCAAACTCGGCATTGTCTTCAAAAAGAGAATTCGACCATGCCGGACCTCTTCCGTTTTCATCAACCGCCCAAGGGGTAGTAGGCAGGTTACCGCCGTAAATTGAAGAACATCCTGTGGCATTGGCAATAACGGTTCTGTCACCGAATAACTGCGATACTAATTTAACATAAGGAGTTTCGCCGCAACCTGAACAAGCGCCGGAGAACTCGAACAGCGGTTGTAATAACTGGCTGCCTTTTATTGAATCAATTTTTACTTCCCTTCTATCGTAATCAGGAATTGATAAGAAGTAATCCCAGTTAGCTCTTTCACTTTCCCTGATTGGAACCTGGTCTACCATGTTGATTGCTTTAAGACGAACCTCTTTTTTATTTTTAGCCGGACAAACTTCCACGCATAATTCGCAACCGGTGCAATCTTCTACCGCGACTTGCAATGTGTAAAGCTTATCTGCAAATTCTTTGCCTTTTGCTTCGGTAATTTTAAAAGTTGAAGGGGCTTTATCGGCATATTCTTTATCATAGACTTTCATACGGATTGTTCCGTGCGGACAAACCATCGCACACTTATTGCATTGGATACAAACCTCAGGATCCCATTCAGGAACTGTAAGTGCAATGTTACGTTTTTCCCATTGAGTTGTTGCGGTTGGGAATGTACCGTCCACTGGCATTTCACTCACTTTAACATCGTCGCCTTTGCCTTCCATTATTACACCTAACACATTTTTAACATAATCAGGTGCAGCATCCGAAACGATAGGAGGGAGTTCGGCATCGTTTGTAACAGCGGCAGGTATTTCTACTTTGTGAAGGTTCGCTAATGTTTGATCAACCGCTTTGTAGTTTTGCTTTACAATCTCTTCTCCTTTTGAGCCGTAAGTTTTTTGAATTGCTTTTTTGATTTGCGCTATTGCTTCGTCTTTTTCCAATACACCCGAAATAGCGAAAAAACATGTCTGCATAATCGTATTAATTCTTGCGCCCATACCGGTTGCATTAGCAACTGTATACGCATCAATTGCATAGAATTCTAACTTCTTGCTGATTATCTCTTCCTGCACTCTCTTCGGTAAATGATCCCATAATTCATCCGTAGAATAGGGACTATTTAACAGGAATGTTCCGCCTTCTTCAATTCTTTCAAGAACATCAAATTTTTCCAGCAGGTTAAATTGATGACAGCCAATGAACTTGGCGCTTTGAATAAGATATGTTGAATGAATTTCTTTTTTACCGAATCTGAGGTGGGAAATCGTAGTTGAACCCGATTTTTTTGAGTCATAAACAAAGTAACCTTGCGCATAGTTTTCTGTTTCTTCACCAATGATTTTTATCGAATTCTTGTTAGCTCCAACAGTTCCGTCAGCTCCTAAACCGAAGAACATTGCTCTAACAACATCGTCGCCTTCTGTAATAAATGCTGGATCATATTCAAGGTTTGTATTTGTAACATCGTCAACTATACCAACGGTGAAATGATTTTTCGGAGAATCTTTCTTCAACTCATCGTAAACAGCCTTAACCATTGCAGGAGTAAACTCTTTTGACGATAAACCATACCTTCCGCCGATTACCTTTGGCATCTTTTCAAATTTTGGAGCATTGCCGGTCATGTTTTCATTTAACGCTGCAACAACGTCTAAATACAGCGGTTCGCCTCCTGCACCGGGTTCTTTTGTTCTGTCGAGTACGGCAATTTGTTCCACCGATCTCGGTAAT
>JANQLA010000115.1 GCA_028280855.1 Melioribacteraceae bacterium | reverse complement strand
ATCGGTACATACGTTGTTGTAAAACGGATCGTATTTATTAGCGGCGGAATATCGCACACTGCTTACGGCGGTATTGGTTTGGGCTATTTGTTGGGAATCAATCCTTTAATAGGTGCGCTGGCTTTCTCGCTTGGAGCGGCAGGACTAATTTCAGCTTTGCGTAAATATAAATTTCAACACGAGGATACGTTAATCGGAATAATGTGGTCTTTCGGGATGGCTCTAGGAATCCTGTTTATAGGGGCAACGCCAGGTTACGTACCTGATCTTATGAGTTACTTATTCGGCAACATACTGACAGTTACATTCGATGAAATAGTTTTATTATTTATTCTGAATTTGCTTATTGTAACTGTTACAGTAAAGTATTTCGAGCAATTTAAAGCCGTTACATTCGATGAAGAATACTCAATATCTTTAGGACTGCCGGTAGAAAAATTCTACGCGCTACTGCTTATTATGATAGCAATAACAGTTGTGATGCTTATTAAACTGGTCGGCATTATTTTAATAGTTGCCTTGCTAACTATTCCGCCGGTAATTGCCCGTAAATATTCCCGCAGCATAAAGCAGATGATGTTCGGCTCAATTGCTCTTGGACTTGTATTTACTCTTTTTGGTTTATTTACCTCATATTACTTAAATTTACCTACCGGTTCGACTATTATAATAATATCAATTCTTGGTTACGCCGCATCCTTTATATTTAAATCAAAGGGAATATTGTTTTGATAGAGTGGAATGTTAGTCCTGAAATTATTGAGCTGGGACCACTATCCCTGCGCTGGTACGGAATTCTGTTTGCTTCTTCCTTTTTGGTGGGTTACAAAATAATTTATGACATGTTTAAAAATGAAGGCCGGCCTGAAAAGGATTTGAACGATCTGGTTTGGTATATGGCTTTCGGAACTGTGATAGGAGCGAGGCTTGGACATTGTTTATTTTATAACCCGGAATTTTATTTATCGAACCCGCTTGAAATAATAAAGATATGGAGCGGCGGATTAGCAAGCCATGGAGCGGCAATTGGTATTTTAATTTCGCTACATCTTTTTGTTAAAAAAAAGAAAAGCTACAACTACTTTTGGCTGTTGGATAGGGTCGTAATTACTGTAGCACTTGCGGCATTTTTTATTCGAATGGGTAACTTGTTCAATTCCGAAATAATCGGCATTCCAACCGACCTACCGTGGGCATTTGTATTCATATCGGTTGATAACATACCGCGCCACCCGGCACAATTGTATGAAGCGCTGGCGTATCTCTGTATATTTTTTGGAATCTTCTTCTATTACAAAAGGAAGTCTAAAGAGCTGAACAACGGTTTTATATTCGGGCTGTTCTTAACCGGAATATTCGGCTTCCGTTTTTTTATTGAATTCATAAAAAAAAACCAAACATCTTTTGAAGACGGAATGGCGCTAAATATGGGTCAGATTTTGAGTTTGCCGTTAATAGTCTACGGACTTTATTTAATTATCACAAAAAGAAATCAATCTAAAATAACCGCTTCCAATTAGTATACCTATGAAAGGATGTTTTTACTTGAAAAAAGCATTTTTTATTAATACAGTTTTAATACCCGCTGTAGTATTTTTTTCGGCATGTACTTTTGAAAAACCGGCAATCAAATCAGATTATAACCCGGCAGCGGATTCACTGCGTTTTCCCGGTGAAGTTCACTTCCGAAATATAAAGCAGCTTACATTCGGCGGAAATAACGCAGAGGCATACTGGAGCTTCGATGATAAAAGCCTTGTGTTCCAAAGTGATTGGGATAAAATCAACCAACAAGGCTGCGATCAAATTTACGTTATGAATGCCGACGGCTCTCCACTTGCAGAAGGTTCCATGTACCGTTTATCATCAACGGGAAAGGGCCGAACTACTTGTGCTTATTATTTACCGGATGGTAAAATCGTTTACGCTTCCACACATGAAGGCGATAAAGACTGCCCCGAAAAAGTTATGTTCAGCGGCGGCAGATACGTTTGGCCTATTTATGACACATACGACATTTATACAGCAAATCCGGACGGTACTGAACTTACAAAGCTTATCGGCGGAACAGGCTACGATGCTGAAGCAACTGTCTCCCCGGACGGAAAGTTTGTGATATTTACATCAACGCGCTCGGGTGATCTTGAGCTTTGGCGCTTCGAAATAGCAACCGGTAATGTGCTTCAGTTAACCGATCAGCTCGGCTACGACGGCGGCGCTTTCTTTTCACGGGATTCGAAAAAAATAGTTTGGCGCGCGAGTCGGCCAACGGGTAAGGCTGCCGAAACTTATAAAGAATTACTTATACAAGGCCTGGTTGAGCCAAAAGAACTAAATGTATTTATTGCCGATATAGACGGTAAAAATGTAATACAGGTTACCGATTTGCCGGGTGCAAATTGGGCGCCTTTCTTCCATCCTTTCGGCGAAAAGATACTGTTTTGCTCGAATCACCATTCACTTGATAAAGGTGGCAGGCTGTTTGATATGTTTTTGATCAACGTAGACGGAACCAATATGCAGCAAATTACACACAGCGGTACTTTCGATGCTTTTCCGATGTTTTCTTTTGACGGGAAGAAAATTGTGTTTGCGTCTAACCGCGTGGCAACAGGACAACCAACCAGGTCAACTAATATTTTTGTTGCTGATTGGATTGAAACGCCCGAAGATGTTGACTTAAACTTTGGCAAATAGATTAACAGATAAAAACTGTGACACAAAAAGAATTCGAAAAGAAATGGATTGCACTCATTCGGAATGGGCTGATTAAGAAATTTCCCGACGAGTTTATTGAACTTTCAAATACCGAAATGATAAATATGCCCGAAGCGACTTTGCTTATCGGATCGGAGTTTTTCGGCAGTTTCGAAATTGTTGATACTTCCGGTAAGGTTCACTTTAAAACCGATAGCTATTACAAAGCCAAGTATCTTGTTTACGCCAATAGAAACAAACCTGAAACTATACTACAGCCGCTAAACGAAGGTAAGCTGGTCTCCGCCGTAAAAGAATACGAACGTTTGCTTGATTCATTCCTTAAAGAGATGAGCAAAGACTTTAAAAAAGAATTTCCCGAATCATTGCAGTTTGCTAAAGTTTCAAATCATATCTTTAATACCCTTCAATTGCAAAGATTGTAAAATCATTGATAGAACTTAGCGAGAACATATCCGGTTACATTCTCAGGAATTTTGGAGAAGACTACTTTAATAGTTTCCGTGAACATTATTTAGATGATCACAGCACTTATTTGCGCTTGTCGCATGACCCGGAATTGCATGAAAGTCTTACCCGGAATTTAAAGACGTATGGAATTGAACTTGCACAGCATGCAGCAATCCCTGTTGCCTATAAGGTAATTTCCGGACATGATAAAATTGGCAAAACACTCGAGTACACAATAGGCAAGTACTATATCCAAAGCCTTTCTTCAATGATTCCACCTCTTGTATTACTACCGGGTGAAAGCCATATTATATTGGATATGTGTGCCGCGCCGGGTTCAAAATCAACCCAACTTTCCGAAATGATGAACAACCTGGGCACGCTTTACGCGAATGAACCGAATCCAAAACGTGTTAAGAGTTTGGTTTATAACACGGACCGTATGAGTCGTGTAAACATGGGTGTCATCCGAAAATACGGCGAAATACTCAGTAAAAAGTTTGATCATTATTTTGATAAGATATTGGTTGACGCCCCTTGCAGCGGGTTAGGCATTGTGCAAAAGAAAGGTGAAATAAGTAACTGGTGGAGCGAAAAATCCGTTGCGAGGATTAGCGATACACAACTTCGTCTTTTGATAAGCGCAATAAAATCGGCAAAGGTCGGAGCTGAAATAGTTTATTCAACATGCACCTTAACTATTGAAGAAAATGAGCTAATACTTAATACGGTTCTAAAGAAATACCCGGTTGAGCTTGCTGAAATAGAATTGCCGGTTCCATCTCATCCCGCTTTAACAAAGTTCGAAGGCGAGCAACTGAATCCTCAAATAAACAAAGCCAGAAGGATTATTCCTTGGGAAGTTGGTTCAGAAGGCTTTTTTATAGCTAAATTAGTTAAGGTAGGTAAAACCGATCCTGTTGCGAAAGAAGAAGAACGGGATGCACGTAATATTAAAATAGTCGCGGCAAGTAGTCACGAAGTTAAAGGCTATTTGCAATATGCAAGCGATTACTACGGAATTCCCTTTAGCCAGCTTACAAAGTATAATTATATCGTTAAAAGTAAAGACATCTCGTTTGTCAATGAAGACTGGCCATGTAACGATCCTAATTTGTTTGTACGAATCGGCACTAAGTTCGGCGGTATTGATAAAAACGGGCGCTGCCATTTAAACTCGCTTGCGGTTCAAGTTTTTGCTAATCATATAAGTAATAACGTGGTCGAGCTCCAAACAGAAGATCAGTGCAGAACCTACATGACCGGCGGGGTTATAAAATCCATTACAAATCTTTTAGGTCATCAAATTGTTAAGTACAGAAGCTACTATCTTGGGACTGCGGTAGGAACCAAAGACGGCTTAAAAAGTCAGTACCCACGGGCTATGCGCACCCATGAGGTCATTCTGCGATAATATATAACAGGTTATACAGACCTTCTATCGGTTGAACAGTTTATAAAAAATCATTAAATATATTCACACTATCCAGCGAAATTGGTGAGCGAACTATAATATATCCTATATCTATTTTTATCAGGGAGTAATTTGATCGTGCGATTAAATATCTTTCTTATCATTTATCTTTTTCCTTGCTTTATTTATTGCACCGAAGATACGCTAAAAATAGTGTATAACTCATTACAAATTACGGTAGACGGGAACCTGGATGAGTGGAAGGATTACAACACCGCATTATTCTCAGATACTCTTAACGAACTGAGGACAATACCCGAATTGAATTTGGAGGAACTTCATCCCGAGTCATTCGATTTTTCGCAAATCAAAAAACCCCTTTCAAGAAATAGAGTTGAAGCCAGGTTTTTCTGGAACAGTGAAACATTTAATATAGCATTTATAGTTCGGGACGACCATTTGTTCTGCGAAAGAAGCGAGCTTCACAATAAACCAATGCTTCACTTAAACGATGGAGTTGAGCTGTACATTGATACTAAGGCAGAGGCCGGGCTGCGCATGGATATAAACGATTACCAGTTTATTATTGATATTGAAAATAACCGGCAGGTATATAGGGGAGATAGAAAGCTAATAATTATTGACAGTTTAGCGGTTCCAAAAGACTTTGACCAAAATGTTCTGTTTCATAGCGCAGTTAAACGCTACAATCACCCTGATAAATTCTATATTGTCGAAATATCTATTCCATTTGCTGCGGTAGGTATGCAACCATCCGGAGGCGACATTATTTCCCTTGATTTATGCTGCAACGACATTGATTATCCTGCGACCGATGCAGTTACTATGGAATTTGCTTCTACAAATATGTGGGCGTTTAATTGGAACGGTTTCGGAGATTTTGGATATCCTAAATATTGGCGCATTGCAAAGCTAACGGGCGGCCCGGGATGGTTTGAACGAATTACTGAAGAATATAAAGCTAACTGGTTTTATATATACATAAGCACTTTAATACTATCCTTGGTGGTAGTGTGGTGGTTAATTTTTCGTTATCGTCGACTTAAAGCAATTCCGCATTTTGATGAAATCGCTGTTCAAAAAATCAAAATAATTGACAGGGATGAACAATCGGTTCATCAAACAGCTAATGAAAAGATTCTCTCCAGGGCAACGGATTTAATAGCGGAAAAAAAATCCGAGAATATAAACTCGGAAAACCTCGCAGGAGACCTTGGAATAAGCTTAAGGAACTTTCAAAGAATTACAAAAGAAGAATTGAAAATCACTCCAACTCAATATATACAAATAATAAAACTTCGATTAGCAGCAGAGTTTTTATCCGAAAAAAGAGGCAACATCACTGATGCATCTTACGAGCATGGATTTTCCGACCCATCGTATTTTTCAAAGATGTTTAAAAAACATTTTGGCTTGTCTCCATTAGAGTACTCAAGAAAAAAATCTACATAAACTCCCTTTTTGCCTGTTGTCACAAATACGCTGAAGTACAAGTATTTGTCGCCTCAATACAAGAAATAATAAGGCTGTTACATTACGTTTAAGGTGTGGATGAAGCGACTACACATATAATCGGTACTTGCTGTTTGGTTATTTTATTTGCTACGGTTCCGATACTTGAGTTTAATCCGTCTTGGCTAGTTGCGGTTCTTGTAATCCTGGTATTAATAATAACTCGCTCGATTTTAGGGGAGTTAAAAAAACGGACAGAATGGCTTTTTATAGGATTTCACGCAGTAACACTAACTACGTATCTAATCACAATAACAATATTATAAAAGGAGGGGATATGAAAAATTTGTTTATAATTCTTTTATTAGTGGCATTATTTCAGTCGATTATAATTTCGCAACCGTGTTCGGGTCTTTATTACACGAGGTATCATGAATATCAAAGGTACGTATTGTCTTGTGCATTGGATGGCACGGGCGAATCATATTTTACAACAGACATTCGACCCGAAGGTATAGCAGTTGACTGGAGTGTATCACCGAAAAAACTTTATATTGGTTTGGTTCCTTCCAGCGGCGACTCGAAAATAATCAGATGTAATTTGGATGGTACGAGTCAGGAAGATGTGCTTACGGGCCTAACTGGCACGGGCGATATTGAACTGGATTTGATCAACAGAAAAATATTCTATATACATGATACTTATACCGACGACTATATTTACAAAGCTGATATGGATGGACTTAATTCAAACATAACTCAAGTTTATCATTTTACAACCGACAACAATGTTTTATGGGGTATAGCTCTGGATGCATCAAGCGGAACGTTATGGATGACTCGTAGGGGAAGCACATGTAATAGTAGTTCAGTAGTTAGAATGACAACAAGCGGGAGTAGTTACCTTCGATTGGAAAACTCGATTTGTAATCCACACGATATTGAATATTATGACGGTTGGTTGTATTTAGGCACGGGCGATGGATTAGAGCGGATGGACCCCGGTAGCGACGCGCGCACGGTGTTGGTTTCAGGAGCTAAAGTGGGAGGATTAGCGATTGACGGCTCTAATGATGATATATTTTGGGTAGACTACATTGCGAGCAAAGTTAAAAGATGCAATCTTGACGGGTCTGGTGAAACTGATATTTCAGGAGTTTACTCGTCAATGTCAATGATTGACACCGATTACAACCCCGAAGCAATGCCGGTTGAGATTACTTCATTTACAGCCGCCAGGAATGATGATAGGGTTATGCTGAATTGGGCAACTGCAACGGAGGTAAATAATTACGGTTTCCAGGTTGAGCGTGCCTCGTCTCCGCCCGGCAGCCACGAGGTGTGGGAAAAGATCGGCTTTGTGCAGGGACATGGCAACAGCAACTCGCCCAAAGAATATGAGTTCATTGACAATCTTAATCTTAATTCAGATCTTTATCATTATCTAAAATACCGGCTTAAGCAAATAGATACCGATGGTTCATTTACTTACTACGACCATATTGCAGAGGTTGATATGAGCGCAACTGAAGTTGAAGACGAAAATATACCGGTAGAAATCGATTTATCTCATAATTTCCCGAATCCGTTTAATCCTACTACACAATTTAGTTATTCAGTTGACTCTCCCCAGAATGTTAAAATTTCGATTTACAACAACCTGGGAGAATTTATAACAACTTTGGTTCAGGGGCACCGTCACGCCGGGGTTCATTCTGTTGAGTTTGATGCTCTCTCAATCAACGGTCGAATAGCAAGCGGCGTTTACTTCTATAAATTAAGTACGGAATCGAAAACGATTACAAAAAAAATGGTGCTCGCAAAATAAATCGGGAAACTCGGATATGATGATACGCAATATTCTTTTTCTTCTTATTGTATTGGCCTTGAACTCCAGGCTGGTTTCACAAACAACATTGGTTAACTTTGGTTCGACTGGCTCTGAAAATTCATTCCAACTTATTGGATGGAACACTGCACTAACGAGTAGCAATCTTGCTTATACATCAATGGGAAACGGAGGCGT
>JANQLA010000114.1 GCA_028280855.1 Melioribacteraceae bacterium | reverse complement strand
TTTTGTTCGATTCATTATCGAGTAATTCTTTTACTTCGCCTTGGCCAATAGCTTTCGGAACAAACTGCTCAAAATATTTTCCATGCTTAATTGATAACTTTATTAATTCGAAAACGGCACTACGCTTTATTTTTTTCGAGGAATACAATTCAAATATTTTCTCTATATTTTCGCCTCTAAGCAGCCCAACGTCATAACCCTTTTTCTTTATACGTTTTGGAAATTGAATTAAAGCTACTGCTACCATTACAGGATTCAATTTTAAAGCATTTACAGCTCGTTTAAATAATTCTGCATACTTTGATATTGATAGCTCTTCTATACAATCAACGGGTACACCTAATTCGTAATACCATTTTTCCCTGTTCCAGAATTTTTCTGGTAAGGATTCTTTAAGTTCGTCAACTCGTTCTTCAGTTATTTTCATCGGAGGCAAATCTGTATCGGGATACATTCTATCAGCGCCGGGAAGAATTCTTTCAAAACCATTTGTACCGTCACTAAGCGCCTGTCGTGTCTCCGAGGGAATTCCAATTGTTGCTTCTTTTGCACGTATTATAATTTCTTTTACTGCTGTTTCCGTATCTTCTTTATCACCCCATACAACCACAATTGCATCGGGCTTTTCCGCATTCGTATATTTTGCAATTGCGTGCCACTCAGCGGAAGTGAGAGTATCGCCTTTGCTGTCCGAATGTATAATATTCGGAATTGATGTTAAGCAAGCAACTACGCGAACACGATCGGAAATTTCACGTGAGAAGTATGTATCAGTCTGTGTCTGCCAGTGAAGCAATCCGTCGAATCCTTTTAAGACAACGCATTTAACTTTCATTCCAGCTTCCATTGCCTTTACCAACGGCAAATAGTGAGGCTTTTTTAGCACACCTGTTACATCTTTTGAATAAGCTCGAAATGTTTTTTCGGTGATTTTTCTTCGATGAAGCTCGTCCCTTAAACGCAGCAAGTTCCATTGTCGCATTGCTTCGTTGTAAGTTAGCAAAGGAATCATAGAAATCTTTGAAACACCCTTTATTTCTATCCTGGTTCCTCCTCGCACGCTTACATTTACATCCTGTCGTGCAGCTCCCATTCCGCGTCTTACATTGCCTGTACTACGAACAAGTTTAGCACAAAGCATACAAACATCAGCAACTTCCTGAGGTGCTTTCATATCCGGGCCTGTCACGGTTTCGATAAGCGGCATACCGAGTCTGTCTGTTCTGTAAACCCTGTCGTGCCCGATGTCACTGATCTCACGGCACGAATCTTCTTCAATTGACATCTGGATTATGTTGATCATCCTGTTGTTGTATGGTATCTTGCCGTCGAGTGCATAAATGGCTGTACGTTGGAAACCGGTTGGAATACTTCCGTCCAGGTATTGCTTTCTAGCAATGTGTAGTTCATCAACAAGTTTGCAGTCAAACAGCAGTCCGATCTTTAGTGCAAAGTCAAGCGCCTCCCCATTGATAAGAAACGGTGGAGTATCATCCATCTCATAAGTGCATACGCTTTCCCGGTTAATCCGGTAAGTAATATTCTTCTTGGTTTTAAATTCCATCAAGGCTGTTCCGTCGTAAACTCCAAGTTCGGAAAGCGTAGGCCGCATATGTCTAAGAATTTCAGCGTCATATTTATCACTATATTTTGCCGAGGGGCATCTGCAAAAAAGTTTTTTTTCTGTAAGTAATTGTTGATGAATTTCAAGTCCGGATTTAAAGCCGACTATTTTATAATCTTCTGAACTCATTTCATTGAATGGTTTAAATATGAAATCATGCATAATTGTTGTGAGATTGATTAGTAAATAATTCGGCTAAAAAAGCACTTAAAAACGAGGATATTTTATCAGAAGAATGCTTCATAAATGTTCTATGAAACATAAACAGGAGTTATGTTAAATGCAATTCAACTTATTTTTGGAAACATTTTATTCTTAACAGAGCAAAATTTTCTGGCATTTTTACTGTTTTGAAATAATTGTAGTTTTCGTTAGAAAATTGATTGTGATTTTCTAATTTGGCAAAAAAGTGTCGGGATATGGTCTCACTACACTTTTTATTTATTAGCCATACAGTTAAAAAAAATAGAATATGGGCTTGAATAGATAAAATCAATGTTTTTTGCACATGGTATGATAATTCTATGGAACAATTTAACGGACCATTGAATTATTTATCAACCAACAGGAGAAAGTTATGAAAAAACGATTGAATGAAGCAATTTTTGTTTTACTGGGAATTTTAATTGTATTTGGGTGTAATGAAGCAGAATCTATTATTCAACCTGATCCTTCGGATTCGCAAGTTTTACTTATCCAAGATTATAATACAGTGGAAAAAGCCCAGGAGGATAATAGTGATTCCTTTTCTTCCATGATTTTTGCAAGAACCAAACTCACAATGCCTAATACTCAAGGTGTAATTGAAATTAAAGATTTAAGCTCAGCAAGTGTATCCGTAACAAACGAATCAACCTTCAAAGATAATGCACTGCATACAATTAAGCTCGGAACAGTCCAGCTTGGGGAAATTATTTTCGATGAAGAAATAAATAACCTGCCAGGTTCTTCAAGACATTTATGGACTACTAAGGGGGGAATGAAAATAATGCAAGATTATTCTTACAGAAAATTTTATTTTGAAGGTTTCGGTGTCGGTCCGAATGGTTATACGCATGGTGATGCTACAAATCCATTCGACATAATTGCCGGTCCAACGCAATTTACCATTACTGGTTCAGAAGTAATAGAAGACGTAAATACAATAATAGATATCCCCGAAAAAAATATGATTCTTAATATAGAATCCAATCAGGAATTCAATATTAATGATGATTTATTAGTAGAATTAAAGATACCAATTGGCGGCAGTGGAGATTTCAGCTCAGGTTTTATATGGTTTTTCGCTGTAAATATGGTTGAAGGACGTGCTCGTATAAAGGCAGCCAATGCAATTACTCCATTGGAACGCAGCAATAAAATTATAATTCCCTCAGAAGAATTAATAGACTTAAAACAAACTTATCCGGATGCGATTGAATATGTAATATCACACCGATTAGTAAAACGAACTGGAAATGGGCAAATTCCTTTATACTATAAATCTGATGGCTCATTATATAGCACTCTCAATCCTTCTTACGTTGAAGAATCTATGATAAAAATTAAGTTAGCAGATTAAATAAATTAGTAAACACGTTTTGAGATTATATTTAATACTA
>JANQLA010000077.1 GCA_028280855.1 Melioribacteraceae bacterium | reverse complement strand
TTTTTAACCCACGGTGTGAAATTATTGAACGATTCTGTGGCTTTAGCCACATTGTAGACATTCTAATGCGGCTAAAGCCGTTGTTCATTTTATTATATTCTAAACCACCGGATAAATCCGGTGGCAAGTAACTCAAAAACAGTTTATGCAACACTCCCTAATAACAATTGTCTCCCATCAAGGTTACTTTGGAGTATTGTTTTTATTATATAATCTCTCTTCGTAACTTCACGCCAACATTTTTGGAATCCATTCATGAAGTTGATAGATCTTAACTACGGCGAAAACTACAAAGCGGAAATTGACCTAAAACATTTCCTCGAAGCGAAGATTGCCAAACAGCTTGGCATTCCAAGGGAACATGTTTTGCTCAATTACGGCGCAAACAGCAACCTGATTCTCTTCTTTTCCGCTTACTCGAATAAGTTGCTTACTGAGAAACGACGTCGATTAAAAGTAGTTCTGGATGTGCCAAATTACTTTTTTACATTACGCCAAATTGAAGAATGGAATGTTAACGCTGCTTATGTTAAAAGGGATAACGAATTTAATTTTCTGCCAACGGAATTTATTAAAACTATAAAATCGTTTATGCCGGATGTTGTCGTAATAACTACGCCAAATAATCCGACAGGGAAACCAATTGACGACACGACTCTTCAAAAAATAATTCGCAGCGTACAGGGTGAAGCCGTAATCCTGATTGACCGGGCATGTATAAACACATTGCCGGAGATATCGACTAAAGATATTTTGGCTAAGTATAAAGGCAAAAAGATTATTGTGCTTCATTCGTTTTCGAAAAGTCACAGCCTTTCAGACAGCAGGGTAGGCTACTTTGCTACTAACCATGCAAGTATTGCAGAGCTTCTATTTAATAAGCCGGACTTAAACCACAACCTAAACGCATTACAAAAACTGAAAAGTATAATTGATAACAAAAAGCATGTAGCATATAAGAAGAAGATTATAAGAGACTGCAGCAAACTTCTAAAAGTACGTTTCTCTAAAATTGAAGACTCAACTTATTACGAGTCTTATTCAAACTTCGCGGTAATTAAACTTCCGTCAAATGTTGACTCAATCCGGGCGGAACAGTTTTTCGCAAAACATAACATTCTCGTAATGGGCGGGCATCGAATAGGATTGGGCAATGAATATATACGTATTCATATGAGTGGGGTTAAGGAGATTGAAAAATTCATTGGTGTTTTTTTCAGTCTTAATTAAAATAGCAATCCACTTATTGCACTAAACAAGACAACATATCAAATATAGAAACCTTTGTTTGCTTAATCTTTATTCAATAGCTTTGTTAAAATAATTTCCTAAAAACTAACTCAATGGAAACAAAATGAAAAAGCTTACTCTTCTAATTATTGTTTGTTCGCTCTTCTCTAGTTCAATTTTCGGACAAGATTCTACTTTTTCTTTAAAAAACAAATGGGCAATGCAATTTCAGTTGTCAAGTAACTTTACTTTGAATTCTTTCTTTACTTTGAATTATTTAAAGGGTTCGATCATTTCGTTAAAGTATCATTTTAGTGAATGTTCAGCATTACGGTTCGGGATTGGAGGAAATATTACAGATCGTGAAGGTGATGATAAAGCATTCCAATATGATACATTATATTACGTTGAAGATAATGAAACAGACTCAAGGGAATTCTCAATTCATCTTCAATATATTTTCTATCCATTTATAAAAGATGGAATTGCCTTTTTTATCGGAGGAGGCCCAATTTATACACATTATTTTTATGGAAGGAAAGAATTAATAAACTATGCAAATAAGGATAAAGCTGAAGATTATTCTTCGAGTCTTAATAATTTTTATGGATTATCAATTCTAGCTGGAGTTGAGTGGTTTATTAGAAATAATATTAGTTTATCTGGAGAGTATGGTTTTGATGTTGGGTATAGAAAAAGAGAGGGGAATAGCCCAAACTCACGAGGTAACACGGTAACAAAATCGAAGGAAATAAATCTTTATTCACACCAAGTGAAGTTAGGCGTATCCGTTTTCTTTTAATAAATGAAGACTTATAATTAGCATTACATGTAATAATAAATCTGGTTATTCAATTTGTTATTAGGACTAAGGAAAGCAGTATTTAGAAACTTTCCTAAACTCAAAATCGATCGAGTTTTGTTGAAGGAAATTCACGTAAAGGATTCACTTGACTCTTCAACGTTGAGATTGAACGATGGAGTGACGAGATTCCATAATCGCCCGGCAATGAATTCCATTGAAGCAGTCTAGGAAATGATGTAAAGAATGCACGATTAGTTTAAAAACATGAAGGAATAAGTTGGGTAATATTATAACGAGAGACGAATTCTTTTATTGAATGTCCGAGTTAGTGTTTGAAATTTATGTTAAAGCCATAAATAAATAATAAACCCCTTGAAGTAGAGCAAGCAACAAACACACTCTATTGAACGTCTATTTAATAATTACATTTTTTGAGAAAAGTTAAATAATGTTAATAAAGACTGGTCGCGTTTGAAAATTAACTTATTTGCAACTAATTTATACATATCTCTCAATACTTATTCTCATTAACCTGGGATCAATAATATCAGATTTATAACCTAAACAGGGGGAAGCATGTTTAGTAATTATTTTAAAATTGCACTACGTAATCTTTGGAAAAATAAAAGCACTTCTTTCATAAATGTTTTCGGACTTAGCGTAGCAATATTCGCCAGCATTTTAATATTCCTTTATGTTAATTACGAATTTTCATACGATAACTTCCACGCTAAAGGGGAAAGAGTTTACCGAGTACTTTTGGAAGACAATAACCTTGGCGTAAGCGAAAACCTAGTGGGAATTAATTTTATGCCGATGGGACCAGCGCTAAAAGAACGATTACCGGAAGTGGTTGAACAAGTACGCGTGCAAACTTCCGGACGAGAATTAATCTCAATTGATGACCGATCATTTTACACCGAGAATCTTGTCTACACAACTTCCGATTTATTCAAAGTATTCGATTTTGAATTGATACAAGGCGACGAAGAGACTTCACTAACTGCGCCGCGCAAAGCAGTAATAAATGAAGAATGGAAAGAAATTTTATTTGGAAACGAATACCCAATCGGAAAAACTTTTAAGCTGAACAACGAAGATATTTACGAAGTAACGGGTGTTTTAAAAAACGTTCCGCCTAATTCTCATTTACAAATGGATGTATTGTTGTCTATGGTTCCTACTGAAGCAGATTCAAATTTTGCAAGAATGTTAGAATCGTGGGGCAGAATAGGAATGCCTACATATGTTCTGTTGGATCGACCTGAATCGGCTGATAAAGTTCAGGCAGAACTTTTGCCTACGTTGGAAGAGAACGGCGTAACATGGGGTAGCTTTGGGCAACAATTACAACCTTTGAAAGATGTACACTTAAAATCAAGCGGTGTTTTATTTGACAGGTATAACCAAAACAAAACCGATATTGATTATTTATACACATTGATTCTTGTAGCAGGTCTAATAATTGTTATAGCTGTTTTTAATTTTATGAACCTTTCTACTGCACGGTCGTTCAGCAGGGCAAAAGAAGTAGGGCTGCGCAAAGTTATTGGAGGTGTGCGTTTTCAAATGGTAGCCCAGTTTCTTTTTGAATCAATAGTAATTTGTTTTATAGGGCTGCTGATCGGTCTTGGGCTGGTGGAATTATTCGCGCCATTATTAAACTTGCCGATAGCAGGTAGTTTCACTTTATTTTTTATTTCCGATATTAACCTGCTGTTGATCCTTCTATCTTCAATATTATTTCTAGGTTTATTATCCGGTATTTATCCTGCTTTCGTTCTGAGTAGTTACAAGCCGATAACTGTTTTACGCGGGACGTTCGGATCCAGCAAAAGTGGGAATTTGTTCAGAAGAGCTCTGGTGGTTGTTCAATTCACAGCTTCAATTATAATGATCATAGGAACCGGCGTTGTTTTTAATCAACTTGAATATATTAAAAATAAGGATCTCGGCTTTAATACCGAGCAAGTTATAAACATAAGCCTGGACAACCAGGATTTACAAAGTAAATCGGAAACTTTTAAAACCGAGCTTGCTAAGATTTCGGGAATCAGCGGTATAGGCGCTTCCACTTCAATGCCCGGTGAAGGATTTGGCCGGAGCGGCAGGATGCGTCCTGAAGGACAACCGGAAGATGTAACCTGGATAACCAGTGTTATGAATGTTGATGAGAAATACTTTGAAACAGTTGGAATGTCAATTATTAGCGGCAGAAATTTTTCAAAAGAGTTTCCAAGCGATGTTGATGAAGCAGTAATAATTAATGAGTCTGTTGCAAAGGATTTAGGCTGGGAAGAAGCTGTTGGCAAAAGATTTGCAATTGGTGAAGACGGCTTTTTAAATGTTGTAGGAGTAGTAAAGAATTTTCATTTCGAAAATATGCAGCATAATATAGAGCCCCTTGTAATCGGTTTCAGTCCCGAAGCCTCGAGGGTAATTTCTTTAAAGGCGGACGCGGCAAACATGTCCGGTATAATTGAGCAATTGGAAAAAGCGTGGAAATCCGTGTATCCTTCTTACCCGTTTGAATATAGATTTTTTGATGAGTCGTTTGCGCAGCTTTTTGAAAACGATCGTAACTTCGGCGTGCTTGTTGCAAACTTTACATGGCTTGCAATTTTAATAGCTTGTTTGGGCTTATTTGGTCTGGCTGCATTTACGGGTGAGCAAAAAACAAAAGAAATTGGTGTAAGAAAAGTTTTGGGAGCCTCCGCTTCCAATATTGTACTGCTAATGTCAAAAGACTTTGCTATGCTGGTGATTATTTCAAGCCTTCTGGCCGCGCCGGTCGCCTATTTTACAATGAGCAAATGGCTTGAAGGTTTTATTTATAAAACTGACTTGAACCCGGGGCTTTTTATTCTATCGGCTTTATTTGCATTAATTATAGCTTTACTTACGATTTCTTTTCACACTTTTAAAGCGGCAAACTTAAATCCGTCGGATAGTTTGAGAAATGAATAATTATGTAACTTTAAGGTGATTAAAGTTTTATCTGCACTGTTAAAGTGAATATTGAAATGAATCTGAAAATCAACGAAAGCATTTTCAACCAATTCCCGGTATTAAAAAGCGAACGAATACTATACCGGGAATTCAAGGATACAGATGCGCTTAATTTATTTTTGTTGCGTTCCAATGACGAAGTTATGCAACACATAGACAGACCTAAAATGCGATCAGTTTCAGACGCCGCCTCAATGATTGAATCAATAAATGATGCGTTCAAGAATAAACAGGGAGTAAGCTGGGCTATCGTTGAAAGAACTTCAAATACATTTATGGGGTACATCGGCTTTTGGCGTATGATGCAGGAGCATTGCCGCGCCGAAGTTGGTTACATGCTGCTTCCCGATTTTTGGCGTAAAGGCCTTATGGGCGAGGCCTTAAGAACGGTAGTTAAGTTCGGGTTCAATAAATTGAATCTTCACAGTATTGAAGCAAATTGTAACCCGGCGAATGTTGGCTCAATTAAGCTGCTCGAAAAAACTGGCTTTAATAAAGAAGCTTATTTTAGGGAAAACTACCTTTTCAACAATAAGTTTTTAGACAGTGTAATCTATTCCTTACTGGAAACTGATTATTCTTAATTAGGATTATTAGATACAAGTCAATCACCTATTTGATTAATTGCCTATCTAATTAATAATTATTGCAATTGTAAATAATCAGTTCTATTTTAATTGCAAGTAATTCAATTTTATTAATTATCCATTTCCATTTTAAATCTGTTCCAGCAACATAATTTCAACTATAGATCAATTACTTAAAAAAGTTATGCTGAACAAAATGGATTATTCCATAATATCCGTAAAAATGGTTGAAGGAGATGCTTTATGAAAAAAGCGCTTAAATATCATCAACTCTATAGATATCCCATTGAAACGCAGTTACTTTATGAGTGTAAAGCCATGGCCCAATATGCCTATTCAAACGGACTGTCAATACCGGGAAAATATATTGAGCAACTCGAATTAGATTTTGATAAGCTATCCTTTCATAAAGCAGAGAAAAACGCAAATGGTGAACCTTCCGGCAAAGAACACGATGGTAAAGTTGATCCGCCGCCGCCGGAAAACAACAAATTACAAATCGTAACTTTGAATGAAATTCATTCAAAGTTAGCACAAATTATTGCACCTGTAAAACCAAGAACAGTTACAATAATGGCCTTAGAAGAAGCTAATAAGAATCATTGGCATTTTTTAGGACCGGTTCCGCTTGTTCAGAGGATGATGTTTACCGCTATATTATCATTGGTCGGCGTATTTGCAATAAGCTTAACACAGAGTGTAGACGGAGACCCCCAAAAATTTAGTCTTTTCCATAATTATGGTATTTCTCTTTTGTATAATGAATTATTCCTGTTGTTTTCGGCTAGTATTGGAGCTTCGTTTAACGCCTTATTCACCGCTAACAGGTATATAAAGGACAGTACATTCGATCCGATTCACGAGTCTTCCTACTGGGTGCGTTATGTGCTTGGGCTGCTTGCGGGAGTGATTATCGCGACTTTAATACCTATTGAAACCGAAGCTACTTCTGCCTTGATGGGTTTTGGAAAACCGATATTAGCATTGCTCGGCGGTTTTTCCGCTCAAGTTGTTTATAGAATGATCAATAGACTAATTGAATCACTGGACACACTCTTTAAAGGCGAGCTAAGAGACATAGTTGCGGCGAAAGAGCAAATGACCAAAGTACAGGCGTCACAAGCTGTATTACACGAAAAGGCTAAGTTGGCCGCACAGTTATCCAAACTTAGAGAGAGTGCAGGCGACAATAAAAGTTTCCAGGATGAAATCGCAAAACTGCAAACAGAACTTATAGCTCCAGGTTTCACTGAGGATGAAAGCGCGAAATGAAGAAATCGATTTTACAGCTATTTTAGTTTTAGCAACATCAAAATTTTATCAATACATAGGTTGTGTGAAGTACCCTATAAGATAAATTTTTCTATTTAACATAGGAAATAGTACGTACCTGCTGATTTTTATTGAAGTTCATCGTAAGATAGTATACGCCGGAAGCTAAGTTCTCCGGGCTCCAGGTGATGTGTTTAACGCCAATGTTTTGATCGTATTCATCTTTAATCGTATCAATTAGCTTACCTGTTATATCATATACTTTTATTGCTACAGCACCGGGAATAAAAATATTGTAACTTATAGTTACCCATGAATTAAATGGATTAGGATACGGTGGATGAAGATTAAAATCTCTGTCGAGTGAATTGTAATCTTCAATTACTAGTTTTTCTTCAACGTTTGTAGGTAGTGTTCTTTCGTAATAGGGTCTTCCCAGTTCAATCCAGCGCCAAAAGGAAAAATCCGGTGCGTGAATTACATGTATATCGCTGGTAATGTGTAAAGTGCGACTAGCCCTGTTCGGTAATTGGTTAAATGAGCCGTTCTCCGTAACATAAACGAATCCATGTCTGCCGGAAGAATGGGCAACGCCTATTCCTTCAATCCCAATTTCAACAACGTAATAGCTGTCTATAAAATTATTCGCAAAGTATGTATAAAAAACTGGCGTAACAACATTTAATACTCCCTGATCCATAAGTGAATACAAAATATCAATCGATGTAACTACACCGGGTTGAAAAGGTTTAGAGTGAGGTGAAGGGTAGCCGACAGCCCGAAGGTTATGCGCCGTTACCAACACATCCCAAAAAGTTTCGCGGTAAGTAATTCTACCAGAGCCTTCGGGATTGCCATTGTAGTTGGAAGGATTAATCATTAAATCAACTCTAGGAATAACATTGCCGAATTTTTTTTTTCTCTTAATCTCATTAAAGTAAGCTTGCTTTATCTCATCAAGATTTCCACCTTCAACCAAGGAAACCCACGCTCCGGTTCTGAATAATAATTCATCCCATCTGTTTGCTCTTCGGCTACTTATTTCTTCTTCTTGTCGTAAACTTTGCCCTGCGTCATAAGAAAAACCATACCAATAATCCCCCTCAACTCCATTTACGGAATCGATAAAATGGGTTTTTCTACTTTCATCATAGTGGTAAATAATGTTCAGCCCATTTTTATCTGCAACTGCAAGTATAACATCAAGCATTGAATAAAAGCCTTCTGCAAATATATCAGGACGTACCGTAGTTATTTCGTAATCTTCGGGTTTGAATGTATAATTCTGGCCAAGCAATATAACCCGTGAACCAGGTATGGCAAGTCTCTCTGAATTGACATTAAGCACTGTTGGCGCCATAAGCTGATCATAATGCATTGTTGCGGGAAAATGGTGACAATGTTTGCAATTATTATCTTCGGGAATCTGAGTATGTCCGACGTTGAATTTTTTTGTGCGAATCTCGCTACTGTTACCACCCTGAATATGGCAGGTATTGCAGCTTCCTTGTTCAGGAAGTTGATGCCAGGTTCTGCTCCTTATGTTATAGATCTGAATTAAATAGTTGCCCCCGGCTATTTCAGGGTATGCAAAGTTTCCGTTCCGATCTGTATTGTCAAACCTTATTTCGGTTCCGTCACTTCGAAACAAACTCATACTTACGTCGCTATAACTCTGTGTTCCCAGGGAATCTGTAAAAACAGTACCGGCTATTTTAAATTGATCATGACATTGCATGCAATTTGAGCCGGGGTTGTGCTGAGCATAACAATCTAACATGACATAGCTAAACACAAAAAGGATGTATACAAATTTTATTTTGTCAAATGGCAAATTCATAAATGTAATATGAAACATTGTATAATATATTATTTGTCGGGAAAACGACAAAATTATAAAAATGAAAGATACCCCTAGAGCACAAAATCAGTGCCGAGAATGAAGTAACAATCATCCATAGTTCTATGTCTAAAATAATCGACAGCATGTCTTCTAATCTCAATTATTTTATTTTAAAGTTCATTTCTCTATTTTGATTCTGGGAAAAGGTGAAAAAACTTACAGTTGCTCTCGTCATGGAAAGAGACGCAATTACAAATGATGTTATCCGAAGTATCAATAGAGATGTCATTATTAACGCGCTTCGACATTGTTTGTGCTAAGCATATTTGAATCTGTTACAAAACGTTATTGACATATATATAGCTAAACACGAATTAATTAATACATGAAAAAGAACAACACATTTAACTGTTGGTTCCGAATTTCAATATTGCTTTTCATAATTACAACTTGCACTTATGCACAAACGGATAGCAGTTATATGCCTTTAGCTATTGGCAACAAATGGTATTTCGGTTCAAGCCTTGATTCGATTGCTTTAGTAAAAGAAGTTGTTTCATTGGATAGAATAGAAGGTAAAGCGTATTTTAGAACCAAAGTATCATATGAGCTTAAGGGTAATCCAGGTGAAGTTTTTGAATATTATCGATTGAATAACGACACACTTTTTACCTGTCATTACAATGAAACATTTGGAGGCTATAAGCATTGGCCAATAGCAATCTTTTCATTAGATGTAGGTGATTTATTTCCAACATTTCAATATAAAGCTCTGAACGAAACGAAATGGACTACGATTAGATCAGCAAAGGTTACTCAAAAGGAAAATGAAATTATCGAATTTCTTGAAACAATGTCCTGGGAATCCGGAAGCTATACGGCTTACAAAAAAGGCGTAGGAATAATTGAAATGAGATCACTCAAAGGTAGAGGCATTAATCTAGTTGATTACGAATTAAAACATTTAGAATAATACTTATCTTCTTACAATCTTACGGGGGAATGTTCTATGAAAGCTCAATTTTTCCGCTTAGTACTTTTATCAACTCTATTAGTGTCTATCGACAAATTGTTTTCGCAGACGTTTAACATGCAATCTATTCCGGATGAAAGTTACCGGTTCGGATTCACATTAGACAAGCCTTTTTACGGCAGAGATTACGATGAATCATTGCTCAACGGGATTTACGAGCTTCAGTTTAACGTCCCGCTAAGCTTGAAATTCAATTTAATCGGAAATATTCCATTTATTAATTCCAACTACGATAGGGAGTTATACTTTTGGAAGCTGAAGAAAGAAGAAACCGGCTTTGGCAATATATTTATCGGCTTGCAAACCAAACCCGATATACTTAAGAATAACCGCTCAATAATTTCCTTCGGATTGTATTTACCAACTGCAGAAAGAGATGTTGCTTTCGACGGAATATTCGTTAACTATTATAACCCAGAACAATTTATACCGGATTTGTTCGGCTTGTATTTTAATTATGCTTATTATAGAAATTACAATAGCGGAATAAGCTACGGACTCGAAGTTGGACCAAATGTTTTAATTTCAACTCAGGACAAAGGTGGCAACGAGTTGCTGATGCATTACGGATTAAATACGAGTTATCAGATAGATAAGTTTTTAATAAGTTTTGAATACCTCGGCAATATGATTGTATCTGCGAATGCGGAAAATTTTACAGATAGATTGATACACCAATTAAACTTCGGTGCCATGTGGAGAGCCGGGATCGTATCTCCCAAAGTGTATTACCGTTTCTATCTGCGAGAAGCACTCAACGAATTTGTTGACGGTGTATTGGGAGTAGGTGTGGATTTTTCAATTAACTGATTAAGTAGTAAAATGAGTGAAGGATTAAATCCTTTAGAGAAGTTTAATTTTTCCCCGACAAATAGATACTGAATTACTAAGCGCCAAAGAGTCAATTCTCTGAAGCCGGTTCTAGCGAATGTAGAAGTAAATTTCAAAAAAACATTCGATTACGAAGCAAGGCTAAACTGAGAAGAATTCGGGACGCATGCTGTTTTTGAATGAGATAAGTTTAGTCTAAAGATTCGACATTACACTTGTTTGAGAAGCTAATAGATTTGCCATCGAAAGAAGAATAAATATTGTTAGACTCAATAGAGTTAAATTTTGAAATAGAATAAGGCATTAAGAGAGGGCAATGGACAAAACAAGTGTATCTTTGTTGGTACTTTTATTAACTTCTTGCATACTCGCTGCCGGCAAAAATAACAATGTGGAAAACAGCAAATACTGGCTCGCCGCCGGAATTGGGAAAAATTACTTCGGGCCAACGTTTTCTTTCAGTCTTGCTTATTCATTCAACAAGTAGTTGTTTACCATAAAATATAGCAAGAGCGATGAGTTTCAATTTGGCGTTGACGCGACCAACTTTGATAAACCCGCAATAAATTTAAAAGAATATTCACTGCTTTATGGTGTTTACATTTCCGATAGATCCCTAGCTCTAAGTTTATCTGGGGGAGTAAGTTATTTAAGTGGGATCAACAGGGGCGAACGAATACAGGGCAAACATTACAAAAATAGAAAAATTGACGCTATCGGTTTTCCGATAGAACTTGAAGTGATGATTGAATTTTCGAAACATGTTGGAATTGGTGTTTTATACTTTGGGAATGTTAATAATTCAAAATCCTACAACGGCGGTATGGTAAGAATTAAGGCCGGATTGTTTTAGAGTACCATTGATTGATGGGGGCTTGCAATCGATCAGCTTTGTTAGAAACTGTTTCCCGCGCAACCGGTTTTATTTGTAGTGTTTTTGGAGAAACGTTTAATAAATTTCGAACGAAAGAAAATTTATGAAGGTAAAGATGAAATCAATAAATATTTCTAAAGCCCCTGGCGCTATTGGTCCTTATTGCCATGCAATGAAAGTTGGTAACTTGCTTTTTTGCTCCGGGCAAACACCGCTTGATCCCGAAACAATGGAAATAGTCGGTGCCACAATCGAAGAGCAGACAAAACGTGTACTGGAGAATATATCAATAGTATTGTCAGGAGTTGACCTAACCTTGCAGAATGTAGTTAAGACAACTGTTTACTTAAAGGATATGAACGATTTCCAGGGGATGAATAAAGTTTATGCCGATACATTTGGCAATCACAAGCCAGCTCGCACAACAATAGCGGTAAAACAAAATCCTTTGGATGCGCTTGTTGAAATTGAGTGCGTTGCTGAAATTTAATTAATAAGTTGATACCAGAAGCGACATTAAGTAAAGTCATTTTTTAGTTTAAAAAAGTAAACATGGTTTTGGAAAATTATTGAACAGGTAATTGTATCGGGCTTCTACACTGCCGATGGTGGTTACAAGCCGTTGACAACTCGGGTTGTAATTAGGGCTTGCTGAAAATCGAATAAGTAGTTATTCAGCAACCGGATATAAAGAATTAGACTTAGAAAAGTGCAAAATAATTAATAACTTGCCTCAT
>JANQLA010000076.1 GCA_028280855.1 Melioribacteraceae bacterium | reverse complement strand
AAAGAATTGCTCCGGGATTTTGAACGGGAAAGCAAAAACAAAAACAACATCAGGATTTGTTTTATTCAACCAGGCTTTCATATTTTTTACCAGGTTTTGTTTCTTTATGATACTAATTGGAAGATTGAATTGTTTTGCCGCTTCGTTAAGTGTAAAACTTAATTGGGGATTCAAATCTGTTGTTGCAAACCCAACCACCATTTTTTTAGATAATAAATAGTTGATAGCGTGAATTGAAAATAAGTGATTAGTTATTATACCAATTTTCAAAATTGGGTCTCCATAATATTCTATGATATGTAATTAAATATAGTTTGATCGAATGGCTTATCTAAATTACAAATTTCTATTTTAAAATCGTATTTATAATCAATAAATTATCTTTGTAATACTCACAAATCTTTCCGAGGGTATCCAAATGAAATTAGGCTTATCAATCGTAAGTTTATTTACACTGCTGCTATTAGTATCTTGCGGCACAAGCAATGAAGTTGGTGTTTCTTTTTCACCTACCGGTGAAGTTAAAAATCTGGTCACATTTGAAATTAAGTTTGACGAGAACGTCGCGGATCCTGATTTGCTCAATCAATGGAGCGATGTTGATTATGTGAAATTTGAACCTGAGATAGAGGGGAAGTTCAAGTGGATTGATGAGCGGACTCTTATCTTTTCACCTGACGTTGCTCTTGCACCAATTCAAAAATACACTGCGAAAATAACGGAAAGGGCATTATTCGAAAGTAGATACTCATTGCCCACGGAAACCTTCAGCTTCGAAACCGCATCGTTTGACGTAAAGAAAGTAGACTTCTTTTGGACAAAGATTCCAAACCGCGATCATGTTTTAAGCATACAGGCGAATATTCATTTTAATTACCCTGTTAATCCCGATCAACTTAAACAGTTTGTTGAAGTAAAAATCGGTGACCGGGAAATAGACTTCAGTATTGAAAACGATCAATCGCAGGACATTCTTGCAATTAATTTGGGGGAGGTTGAACAAATTGAAAAAGAACAAGAACTCGTTTTGATTGTCGAAAACGGGTTATCTTCCATTTACGGTAAAGAGCCTTTGGCTGATACAAGGGATTTCAATTATGATCTGCCGCCGATAACAAGGCTGGCAATTACGGGTGTGCATTCCGGTTTCAACGGTTCCGCCGGATGGATAGAAGTAAAGACAACACAGATGGTTGATAAAGATAAACTTAAGGACTATCTTGTGTTGAAACCGCCGATTGAATACAAACACTTTGTAAATGAAAACTCGTTTCGCATTGAGGGCAATTTTACTTCCCAAACTTCGGTTGAGCTTTTAGTTAAAAAAGGATTACCCGGGCTTTACGGCGGAGAGCTTGAATTTGAATATGAGCAGGTAGTAACTCTAGCCGATCTTGATCCTGCAATTAATTTCACGGATAAGCGCGGCAAGTATTTGATGCTTTCGGGCGAGCAGAACCTGCAGGTAAACTCGGTTAATGTAGCGGAAGTAGAGGTTGAAGTCTCAAAAGTTTATCGGAATAATTTGGCTCACTTTTTAGATAGGTACAACTATTCATACTATAGTGGTTACGGGTATAATCCCACTTACTACACAGGAAATTTCGGCAAGCAATTGTACAGTGAAAAAATCAAACTCCAAAATAATAAGAATTGGCTCGAAACATTTGAGGTGAACCTGGAAAGAACTTTGGACAGCAGGTACAAAGGGCTTTACATAGTAACTGTTCGGTCGGAAGATGACCGGTGGGTTCATGATTCCAAGATGGTTTCAATGTCTGACTTAGCGATCATTGCGAAGAAGTCTGATTCTGAAATAGTTGTGTTTGTCAATTCTATTAAAGATGCTCTACCCGTAAGCGAAGTTGAAGTAACAATAATATCAAGTAACAACCAGGAGCTTTTTACCGATGTTACCGATGACGAAGGAGTGGTAAGGTTCGACGGAATTAAGGAATCAATGAAAGGTTTTTCGCCAAGCCTTGTAACCGCCGAATACGCAGGCGATTTTAACTACATTGATCTTAGCGAAACTTTGATTGAAACATCACGCTTTGACGTAGGCGGTATAACTCAATATTCAGATGAATACAATGTTTTTATGTACGGTGAAAGAAACCTCTATCGCCCTGGTGAAACAGTAAATCTTTCGGCTATTGTTCGTAACGATAAAACAGGGTTAGTTCAACCCGTGCCTATGAATCTGATTGTATATTCGCCAAGCGGCAGAAAGTACAGGGAGTACAAGGTTACTTTGAACCAGCAGGGCTCTTTTGAGCAATCAATAGAAATGCCCGACTTTGCACAAACAGGTCAATACAGGACTAATCTATATGCCACTGATAAAAATTTGATAGCAACTTACAATTACAGCATCGAAGAATTTGTACCTGATAAAATAAGGGTGAGGGTAGCTACCGACACCGAAAGTGTTCAAGCAGGCTCCCAGGTAAATGTAGAAACCGATGCTGAGTTTCTATTCGGTGCTAAAGCAGCGGGATTAAAGTATGAATCGATAGTCCAATTGCAGCATTATAACTTTGTCAGCAAGAACTTTCCAAAATTCAATTTCAGAAATTCTTCACAAACCAATACCACCTTTGACCCTGTTTTTATGAATGGCAAACTGGACGACAGCGGGAAAGCCACTATTAAATACATTACCCCGGAAACTATAGTAAGCAAAGGCAAAGTAAAAGGAACCGCATTTGTAAGCGTATTTGATTTAACAGGGCGAACAGTTAGCAGAAGCGCTTCATTTGATGTTATACCAAATGAATACTACGTTGGTATTCGAAGAGAAGGTTATTACTTCGGCACAAATGAGAACTTGCAGTTTCAGTTTGTCGCAGTGGATAATAATGATAGAGCACAATCAAACTTTGATACTCGCGTTGAGTTAATACGCTACAGGTGGCATTCTGTTCTAAGACGCGACAGCCGGGGCAGGTATTATTATACTTCGGAGCAGGACCCGATTACTGTGCGGGAAGAAATGTTGACATTAAATAATGTTACGGACTATAATGTGAATGTCGACAGGTCAGGGAGATATGAACTGCGTGTGTATCAAGCCGGTTCGGACCATTATCAAAAAACGAATTTCTACGCCTATGGCTGGGGCAGTTCAACTGCATCATCATTCCAGGTAGATAAGGAAGGACGGGTCGATCTTGTAGCCGATAAAGAAGTATATGAACCAGGTGAAATTGCAAAGTTGCTGTTTACAGCGCCCTTCCAGGGAAGAATGCTGTTGACGTTCGAACGCAACGGTATATACGATTACAGGTACGTAAATGTTGATAAACGATCCGTTGAAATAGATGTGCCTATCAAAGAGGATTACATGCCGAATGTATACGTCAGTGCTACTTTGTTTAAGGAGCATTCAATAGAGAACACAGCACCGTTCCTGGTGGGACATGGGTTCACATCTTTAAAGGTTGAGAAGACAAGTAATAAACTTCCAGTAAATATTACAGCACCTTCAAAAGTAAAGCCCAATACCAATCAAAAAATTACAGTTAAGACAAAACCGGAGCGTGATATATTTATAACACTTGCTGCGGTCGATGAAGGAATTCTGCAAATAAAAAATTACAAAACACCTGATCCTTACGGATACATGAACGCAAAGCGGCCTTTGCGTGTTAGTAGTTACGACTTATACAAACTATTACTTCCTGAGATTGTTTCTTCCTCAACAGCGGGTGGTGCGGCACTTGAAAGGGAAATGCAAAAACGAATGAATCCAATTAAGTCGAAAAGGTTCGAACTGGTTTCGTATTGGAGCGGCATTCGTAAAACTGATAGCAAAGGTGAAGTAACCGTTGATTTGAACATCCCTCAGTTTAACGGTGAGGTTCGGTTGATGGCTGTTGCGTACCATGGCTCAAAGTTTGGCAACGCTGAAGAATTTATGAAAGTAGCGGAGGATGTTATAATTGAGCCTGAGATTCCGCGGGTACTAAGCAGCAGAGATCAACTGTTATCAAATATTTCCGTAATTAATACTACGGATAAAGAAGGGGAAGTTGAGCTAACTGTTAATGTTGAAGGACCGCTAACTGTAGCATCCCCAAAAACACAAACAGTTGAGTTACTCCCGAATTCGACTTCAAATGTATTGTATCAAATTCATGCGTCGGAGGATGTAGGAATGGGGAGAATAATTATTTCGTCATCAGGAATGGCTAAGGCTAAACAGGAAATAGAGATAGCTGTTCGACCGGTATCACCGTTAGTTGTCGAGAGTGGAAGCGGTTCTATTAAAGCAGGAGAGGAAATTAATATAGATATTCCGCAGGGATATTTAGCAAGCACAAAGAATACATCTTTGACAATTAGTAAATTTCCTGCAGTAAAATTTGCAAAACAGCTTAAGAATCTTGTCCGGTATCCTTACGGCTGCGTTGAACAAACCGTTTCAAAATTATTCCCGCAGTTATATTTTAACGATCTCGTAAAGCTGATAGCGCCTGAGATGTACAGGCGTTATAATCCTTCATACTTTGTAAAGGAAGGTTTACGTAAGCTTGAGTCAATGCAGATGTATGACGGTGCATTGTCGTATTGGCAGGGAGGGAATTATTCGAACTGGTGGAGTTCGGTATATGCGGCTCATTTCATGGTCGAGGCAAAGAAGGCCGGCTATACAGTCCAGGAGGAAGTGCTTAGCAAGTTACTTCGCTTTATAAAGAAGATGGCGCTACGAAAGGAAACTTACGATTACTCTACTTACTCGGAAAACAGATGGACGATTAAAAAAATCGCGAAGAAAGAAATACCTTATTCTCTTTACGTGATGGCATTGGCAGGGGAGAGCGACATTTCCACAATGAACTATTACCTTGCTCGTCCGCATTTATTGTCAACGGATTCCAAGTACTTGCTTGCAGGCGCTTATGCTTTGACAGGTAAAATGAATTCCTTTAACGAGTTCCTGCCGGAAGAGTTCAGGGCGGTTAAAACCAGGAGATTAACCGGTGGAACATTCGATTCGGAAATACGTGCGAATTCAATCATGTTAAATGTATTGTTGGAAGTTGATCCAAACAACGAACAAATTCCATTAATGGTAAGGCACATAACACAGTTGGCAGATAGAATGTATTCTACCCAGGAAAAGGCATTTGCATTGCTTGCGTTGGGTAAAGCTGCCTCGCTTAATGCCGACGCAAATATTAAAGTAGAAGTTATTGTTGACGGAGAAACAATTGAAGAGATTTATGATGCCAATAGAACGATTGCCAACAAAAAGTTAAACGGCGAACAGCTACAATTAAAGGCCGAAGGAAACGGATTAACTTATTACTTCTGGAATGTTGAAGGAATTAAAACCGACGGCAAAGTGAAGGAAGAAGATAATTTGATGAGAATTCGTAGAGAATACTATGATTTTCGTACGGGTTATATAATTTCGAATAACAACTTTAACCAGGGACAATTGGTATTATGTAGAATATCCCTGACCGGTTTTGGACAATCAGCAGAAAACATAGTGATTACAGATATGTTACCGGCCGGGTTTGAAATTGAAAATCAACGGCTTAGTGATTTAAATAATTTGGCTTTCTCTAGAAAAGTTACGCTGTTCCCTGATAATTTAGATATACGCGATGATAGATTGATAATATTTACCAGGCTGCAAAGAAATCGTAAACAAGATTATTACTATTTAATTCGCGCTGTAAGCGCGGGAGAATATGAATTACCTGTAATCGGCGCAGAGGCAATGTATGACAGGGAATTCCATTCTTTTAATGGTGCAGGAAGAGTTAAAATAATAAAGTAGAGGAAATAAATTGTATAAAAGTATCATTTATTTGTTGCTAATGCTTTTAGCTGGTTGCACGACCGGTATCCTAAGAGATGTTAAAATTCTTGAGCTTACATATCCTGATGATATGGAGGTAATAAAACGTGCCGGTTGGGGCTGGCAAATGTTCGAATATGTAATTGATGAACACAGCATTGAATACATTACAATTCACCATGGCGGTGTGGATTTCCCTGAAGATCGAAATGTGCCTGAATACCTGCGAGGTTTGCAATCCTGGAGCAGGAATGAAAAGGATTGGATAGATATTCCGTATCATTTTATCATTGATTTACAGGGCAACATATACGAAGCCCGGCCAATCAATTATCCAGGCGATACGAATACAAATTACGATCCCGTAGGCCATGCTTTAGTGAATGTTGTCGGCAATTATGAAAATCAAATTATAAATGAAGAGCAATTGAACTCTATTGTTAGATTATGTACATATTTAGCAAAACGGTTTGATGTTGATCCACAGTTAATAAAGGGTCATAAGGATTATACCGATGATACAGTTTGTCCGGGAAAAGATCTGTATAAATATTTGGAAGATGGGACTATACAAAAAAGAGTTTCCAGGTTAATAGATAAAATTGAATGAAAATACTGTAAGACAAATGATTAAATATAATGAGGGCCAATTTCAATGGAAGGAAAAAGTTCAATCAAACTATTTGAGCAAAAACAAATCCGTTCACATTGGGACGATGAAAATGAGAAATGGTATTTTTCGATAGTTGACGTTGTTGCGGTGCTTACAGGGAGTCCGAATCCCAGAAAATATTGGAGTGTGCTCAAAACACGACTTAAAAAAGAGGGAAGTCAGATGGCTACAAATTGTAGTCAACTGAAAATGCAAGCCTCGGATGGAAAATTTTATAAGACGGACGCTGCCGACTCAGAAGAACTCTTCCGTTTGATTCAGTCTATTCCCTCAAAAAGGGCTGAGCCTTTTAAACTGTGGTTGGCGCGGGTTGGCAGGGAACGGATAGATGAAATAGAAGATCCTGAAATAGGTATAGATAGGTTAATGGAAACATATCTTAGAAAAGGATATAGTAAAGAATGGATTAACCAGAGATTGAAAAGTATTGAAGTACGAAAAGAATTAACCGATGAATGGGATAAACGTGGGGTAAAGAAAGGACTTGAGTACGCTATTTTAACAGACGAAATTTCAGAAGCGTGGAGCGGATTTTCAGTAAAGCAGTACAAGAACTACAAGGGGCTAAAAAAGGAAAATCTTCGCGATAATATGACCAATCTTGAGCTTGTATTGAATATGTTAGCGGAAGCTACAACCACAGAGATAAGCAAACAAAAGAAACCATCAACTTTTGATGCAAGCAAAAAAGTTGCGAAGGAAGGCGGAACCATTGCAGGGAACACAAGAAAAGAAATTGAAGAAAAAACCGGAAAGGCAGTTGTAAGCAGTAAGGCGGCTCGAAATTTATTAGAATGAAATTGTAAATGTATTTAGTGCAACAATATTAAAATCCGCTGCCGGTTTTATGATTTAGGGAATGTATAACAGACTGAAAAATATCGTTAAAACAAAAATTGGAAAAATTACATTTCTGGGCTTTGGCTTAATAATAACCCTCCTCTTAGTTGATAGGCTCTTTCCGCCCCCCCAACCCAAAGAATATTCAAAAGTAATTTTGGACAGGGGCGGTAATATGCTGACGGCCTACCTGACATCCGATGACAAATGGCGTTTGGAAACTAAGCTTGACGAGATAACACCCGAAATGATCGCAGCAATCATAGAAAAGGAAGACTCATGGTTTTACTGGCATTTCGGATTCAACCCTGTCTCCATTGCTCGCGCGATTTATCAAAATATTACCAGCGGAAAACGTGTATCTGGGGCATCGACTATTACAATGCAGTTGGTACGGCTCCTGGAACCTGCCGAACGTACATACATAAATAAAGCCCAGGAAATAATGCGCGCAGTGCAGCTAGAATCTCATTACAGCAAAGACGAGATTCTTGAAATGTATTTAAGTTATCTGCCTATGGGCGGTAACATAGAGGGAGTTAAATCTGCTTCGCGATTATATTTTAACAGGCCGCCGGGTAAACTAAGTTTAGCGCAGTCGGTAGCTTTAGCGGTTATACCTAATAATCCGAACAAATACAGAATTGATGAATCTGTAAATAATCTTAAGGCATACAGGAACTTTTGGCTAAACCAATACAAGACAAAGCAGATTTTTAGCGACGAAATAATTGAAGCTGCTTTGGAAGAGGATTTGCTGACTAAAAGATTCAATATTCCCAAACATGCGCCGCATTTTTGTTACGAAGTCGGCAGCCGAACAAATTCAAAGACTGTAAGAACTTTTCTTAATTCTAAAATTCAAACTACCGCCGAAAAACATTTGCGGAATCATATTGAAAGTGTTCGCGGTAAAGGTATAAGCAATGGTGCACTGCTTGTTATAGATAATCGAACAAACGAGGTAGTCGCTTACTGCGGCTCAGCGGATTTTACCGACGCTTCTGCATCAGGGCAAGTGAATGGTGTTAGGACAGTCCGCTCGCCCGGCTCTGCGTTAAAGCCTTTTGTATACGCGGCATCCTTGGATAACGGTTTGTTTACTCCCAAGATGAAACTGCTCGATATTCCAACAGATTACGCCGGATATTCCCCTGAAAATTATGACCAAACTTTCAACGGCGAAGTGTCGTTTCATGATGCGCTTGTTAATTCACTAAATGTTCCTGCTGTAAGATTACTGCGAAAAATCGGTTACAGAAATTTTATGAGGTCTATCTCGAAATTGGGCTTCGAACAGATTTGGCGGCAAAGGGAACAAATGGGTTTATCCGTGATTCTCGGTGGATGCGGTGTAACACTTGAGCAGTTAACCCGGGCATATACTTCTTTTGCTAACGGCGGTAAAATACTTCCGTTAAAATATTCTAAGAATGAAACTGGCGAGAGTCAAATTCAAATATTTTCCGAAGCGGCGTCTTATATTACTTCAACAATACTTAGCACAAACGAACGTCCCGACTTCCCGAACATTTTATCGGAAGTAAGCAAGCTTCCGCGGATCTCCTGGAAAACGGGTACTTCATACGGCAAACGTGATGGATGGGCAGTAGGCTTTAATAAGAATTACACTATCGGAGTATGGGTGGGAAACTTCGACGGTAAAGGTTCTCCTTATCTTTCCGGCAAGGAAGTTGCTGTACCTCTCTTGTTTAATTTGTTTAACTCGATCGATTATGCTTCTGATGATGACTGGTTTGAACAACCTGTTGATGTAGACGTACGTAAAGTATGTGATGCAACCGGACTGCTTCCATCGGAAAATTGCGGTAATGCAATAAATGATTTTTATATTATGAACATAAGCCATGAAAAAAAATGTGCTTTAGTTCGTGAAGTCTATGTTAGTCTTGACCATAAATCGCAGTATTGTGTTGAATGCCTCCCGTCAAACGGGTATGAGAAAAATCAATATAAATTTTATCATCCGGAGCTTATCAATTGGTACAAAAGTAATAATGTTAGCTACGCTGAACCTCCGGCTCATAATCGTTATTGTTCAACTCTTCATCGCAATGAAAAGCCGATTATTATCTCGCCCACAAAAGAAATGGAATACCTTGTGGAAAAGGGATCGGGGCAAAAAATACTTTTACAAGCCTCGAGCTCTATTGATGTGTCAAATCATTACTGGTACGTAAACAATAAATATTTCGGACAAACAGGTAATAGCGGCAAACTTTTCTTTAAACCGATCGAGGGTAAAAACGAAATAGTTTGTAAAAATGATTTGGGCGCAGAAACACATCTCCAAATAATCGTGAAGTATTTTTGACCTCACTGCAATCAATAATTTAGCCACAAGCTATTCTTAAATAATTTATTTATCTTATCAATGTCATTCATCAGAGGGAAGGGTGCCAAAAATAATTTCAATTGCAATACCGAAAGGCGGAGTGGGTAAAACATCTACTGCGGTTAATCTTGCTGCAAGTCTTGCCGCCCTCGAAAAGAGAACACTACTTATCGATATTGATCCGGCGGGCGGTTGTTCGGTATCCTTAAATATAACTCCCGATGAACCAACAGGCGGATCATTTGATTTAATAAGTTATAAGTATTCCTTGGAAAATGTAATTCAAAAGACTTCGTTAGACGGACTTGACTTTATACCTGCTAATGTAAAAAGTTTTGAAGACGAAGAGAAAATTAACAGGCTTACAACTAATGTTTTGCTCCTCCGTAATATACTTGAACAGCAGATTTTGCCTTATGATTTCATCCTTATCGACTGTCCTCCTTATTTAGCCGGGATGACAAACCTAGGGCTCGCAGCATCCAATTCCGTACTGATACCGGTTCGATCAGCGAACTTCTCAATTAAAGCCCTGCAAAAAATGGTGAGTCATATAGGTTGGCTTAAGAAGAGCTATAATTCCCAGTTAAAGATCGAAGGCATACTTCATACAATGTATGAAGCCAGAACAAAAGCGTCGATAATTACCGAGATGAAGCTGCACGAGATCATCGGCAAGTATGTATTTAATACCAAGATACCAAAAACTACAACAATTGGTGAATCTACTTTTTACGGGAAGCCGGTAGTGCTTTATAATGTTAAATCTGTTGGCGCCGGAGCATACATTCAGCTTGCAAATGAAATAATCGCAAGAGGGAAAGAATGCCCCGTAATTGAAATGGTAAATAAAGCAAATCTCACAAGAATTACCGAAGAAGGAATTGAGCAAAATTCGCTACTGCAAAACTATCCGAATCCGTTTTCAAAAAGTACATCCATTGCATTTACTATTGAAAGAGAAAGTCCTGTAAAAATAGATATATTCGAGCTGAACCAATCTAAGCTATGCACCCTTATTGATACAAAACTTAATACCGGCAAATACGAGTACCTTTGGATTCCAAACGGTTTAAGTTCTGGAGTATATATTTACAGGCTAAGAATAGGCGACTTCGAAGAAAGCAGGAAATTAATTTACAGCAGCGAACGGCATTAATAATCAAAGATTTGAAACTGTTCTAACCATTGCTGCTATTCTCTTGGAGCTTAGTTTCTGTGACCAAATTCCGTCTTCTTTGAAGTATGACCCCACAATAAATGCATCTGCATAATTATAATAGTTAGCAATATTTTCAGGTGTAATGCCGGAACCAATAATAACGGGTAGCTCTGTAACTTCTGATACACCCTTAACGTCGTTGATATCGGTTTCCTGTCCCGTTTCGTTGCCGCTTACTACTAGTCCATCGGAAAGAAAAAACTGGGCCGCTTTTGCGGTATCCGCTAAACTGATGTCTTTTGTAATCTGATGCGAACTGTGTTTCTTTTTGATATCGGTGAATATACTTATATTATCCGCATTAATTTGCCTGCGATAGCGTAACAACTCTCCAGCATCGGAGTTCATCATTCCTTCATCGGCAATATGTCCGAATATAAATCCTTCGGCGCGTATAAAATCCAGGCCTGCGGAATACGCAGCTCCTAAAGCCTCTTTGTTTGAACCGGCAAGTATTTGCATTCCACATCTTACATCAAGCTTTGATTTTATTTCATGTCCGATAATTGCCATCATACTTGTAATTTCAGGTCCGGCATTTCTATTTAAATACGGAACGTCATGCATATTCTCAATTCCAATAGTATTAATGCCTTCCGAAGCATATATAGTGGCTTCATTAATCGCCAAGCTTATTATCTCGGCAGGAGGTAGATTATTATTCGGTGTGCCGGGTAACGCCTGTAAGTGAATCATTCCTATTACAGTTTTTGATCCTTTTAATAACTTTGAAAACTTTGTCATATTCTGCTCCCATTTTCAATCTTATCAAAATACACTTTAATGTTTTTACGTATACGAATCGTAAAAAATATTGCTGCTACAACTAAACCAAGCGTCAGGCTCATCCAGACGCCTCCTGCTTCCATTTCCATCTTGAATCCAAGAAGGTAACCCAGCGGAATTCCAACTATCCAATAAGCCACAAATGCAATTATCATCGGTATGGTAACATCTGTCATCCCCCTAAGTATTCCCAAACCAATAGCCTGCGTTCCGTCAAACACCTGGAACAAAGCTGCATATACAAGAAGTCCCGCGGCAATATCTATTACAGTTGGATTGTCAATATAAAGCGTTGGCAGAAAATATCTCAATGTAACGAAGATGAGCGCAAATGTACTCATAATAACTATTCCAAACAGCAATGCGGTATCCGACGCTTTTTTCAGTTGTACGTAATCTTTGCGCCCGAGGAAATTTCCAACCCGGATCGTTGCAGCAGATGAGATACCGAGAATTACCATAAATGAAATTGACGCAAGGTTGATCGCAATTTGGTGCGCCGCGAGATAAGATGTTCCCATCCAGCCTATCATTATTGCCGCAAAGGAGAATACGCCGACTTCGAAAAACATCTGTAAGCCGGTTGGTATTCCTACGCTAATGATCTTTTTAATTACCGGCCGGTTGATACTCTTGAAATGAAATGACGCATCAAACCTTTTATATTTTTTTGAGCGCATTACATAAATAACCAAAGCCAAGGCTATATAAATACGGGTTATTAAACTGGCATAACCGGCACCGTCAAGTTCCAACCTGGGGAAACCAAGATTACCGAAAATCAATACCCAGTTGCCGAATGCGTTAATAAGATTTGCCGAAATGTTAACATACATGGCAGGCTTTGTATGGCCCAACCCTTCAATAAACTGTTTAAAGGTCTGAAAAATCATAAGCGGAATCATCGAGTAACTAAATATTTTCATATATGATTCCGCCAGCAAGCTTACATCGCGGGGTTGATTCATAAAGTGAATCAGTTCTGCGGTAAAATAAGAAAGTAATAAAAGTATAAAAGAAAATACCAGGTTTACCAGCAAACCTTGACGCAGTATAACTCCACATTCCTCGGTGTTCCCGGAACCTTTTTCGAAAGCAACAAGTGGAGTTATTGCCACGCTTAGCCCGAGTCCAAGTACCATTACAAGAAGAAACAGGCCGCCAACCAATGATGCTGCTGCTAAATGCGATGCACCAATTTGGCCTATCATTATGCTGTCTACTACGCTCAGCATTATGTGCCCTAGGAAGCCTATTGAAACTGGCAGCGCCAGCTTTATTGTTTCCGAAACGTGTTTTTTATAATTCATTTATAATAATTAGAATAGAGGGTATGAAAAATAGCTACAATTTCTATCACTAAATAATTAATATTGTCCGCACATAAAATTAGCCGTAATGAAAATAGTTTGTATATCAATATTGCTTTACTCACTTCTTACATCCTTTACATTAGCCCAGCAATACAAGTGTGCAGAATGTAACAAGAAGATAATCCGCGAGTTTATAACAGTTGACGGTAAACACTATCATATTGATCACTTTAAATGCTCGGAATGCAGGAAAAAGATAGAGGGAAACTATACTAAAAGCGAAGGAAAATACTATCATCCTCAATGTTATTTTAACGAGGTGCTCCCTAAGTGCGACGTCTGCAATAAACCGTTGGAAGGCGAATTTTATAAGGATATTTATGGTAAAAAATATCACAGACATCATTTGAATGATTATATTCATTGCGATAATTGCAACAGGCTTACGGCGGAAAGAATTACAAACGGCGGTCGAAAATTTAACGACGGACGATACCTTTGTAATATATGCAATCGAACGGCAATAAAATCCGAAAACCAATACCGGCGTATTTTGAACAGTGTTAAGAACCGGCTTAAAAATATCGGTATCTGGATTAGCAATGCACCGGTTTCAATATTCCCGGTTGATCAGAAAAGACTAAACCAAGTTTCGAATAGAACTGGGATTGACAGACTGCGGGGATTTTGTCATATTGAATCGCAAAGAATCGTTCTTAACGGTAAGAGTACCGTCAACGATAAGTACTCTATCTATGTTCTGAATAACCTGCCTTCAATTTATACCGAATCTACAATAGCTCACGAGTTAATGCATATCTGGCTTTATGAAAACACACACAACAAACATTCCGAAGCCCTTGAAGAGGGAAGCTGTCATTTTATAAGTTACTTATATCTAAAGACTACGCGCTCGAAAGAGGCTCAGTGGATAATTGAGTTAATGAAGAACGATCAAAACAAAATTTACGGCGGTGGTTTCAGGAAAGTGCTTAAAATATTTGACGGAAAACCGGTTTCGCAACTACTAACGTTCCTAAAAGAAAATAAGAAACTGTAATTTCATATTAGATTCAGATTTTTCGAACTAACTCTATCTTAAACTTAGTTTTTAGTTACCAATATAGAATTAAGATGAGATGAGAATAATTCGAAAAAAGCTTAGTGCTCATTTGAACTTTAATGTTACACTTTAATTTTTATGATATGCACACAATAGAATACTGATTTAATTTATTTTGTTGACCCAATAAACTATTGAAATATGGGTAAGTCCTGTTTCTTGTAACACAGCAAATATCACAAATCCCTGATTCAAAATAGTTCGTCTTCTCGTTTCGACACATCCGTACATTACCAAACAAACTAATTTTAACTAAAAACAGACATTTCTTGTGGCATTCGAATTGCCCCTACCCCACCGATTACAATATTATCTATAAATAAGGGAGGATTTCTATGGCAAAATCCATAAGGAGGTCTATACCATACATATCGTTTCTGTTAATGCTGGTCTTTCAGAATAGCCCGGCACAAACATCCGATGACTTTTTCAACGACTCGTCGCCTAAATCATTCTGGCGCTATCTTGATCCGGTTGGAGACGTTACATTGGACATGACGGGAACAAACGCGGAATTTAATATTCCGGCGGGTACAGAGCACGATCTGTACACAAATGAACATGACGCGCCGCGCCTATTGCAAACAGTTGCCGACGCGGATTTCGAAATCGAAGTGAAGTTTGAATCAACTCCCGGAATTCAATATCAGCTTCAGGGGATTATTGTACAGGAAACAGATTCAAAATATCTTCGTTTCGGAAATTATTCATCAAACAGCGCTAAATTTATTTTCGCCGCCTATATTGATGGCGGAAGCGTTTCGTCAATAACAAATACAAATATCGGCAGTACGGTTGCGCCTTATCTAAGAGTGAGCAGGGTAGGAAACGACTGGACATACAGCTATTCAACGGACGGCGTCACGTACACTCCTGTTGTAACCAGTCATACGCAGGCTATTACCGTAACCGAAGTTGGTTTTTACGGAGGTAATTCAGGAAGCAACCCCAGTTACATTGCAAGCGCCGATTACTTTTGGAACCTTGCCGATACGGGCTTCCAGGATACGGATACGCCCGGTGTTACGCCGCCAAACATTACTATTTGGTACGGCGATACACAGACATTCGGCGATAAGGGTAACCCGCAGCAGTGGGTAAACGTTATGGGTAATGTATCCGACGTTAACGGTATAAACGCTTTGTCATACACTCTTAACGGCGGTTCATCCTTCTCGTTGAATATTGGACCTGACGGAAAGCGTCTGCTTGGCAACGGAGATTTTAATATTGAAATTGATATTGCAGATTTAAACGACGGAGCCAATACAGTTGAGATTACTGCCGAAGACTCGTTAAGCGCTACGGCTACTAAGACTGTAACGCTGAATTATCAGTCGGGCAATATTTGGCCGCTTCCCTACACTGTCGACTACAGCTCCATCTCAGATATTGACGACATCAACCAGGTATTAAACGTCGTTGACGGCTTGTGGCAGCTAACGCCGGGCGGTATTCGAACAGTTGCGGCAGGCTATGACAGGCTGCTTGTTGCCGGCGATCAAACATGGTCGACCAACATGGAAGTTGAGGTGCCGATAACTGTGCATTCTGCTTCAGGCGGTTCCGGCGTTGGATTTGCTCTAGGCTGGCAGGGACATACCGGAAGCGCGTCGCCTCGTCTCGATTGGCCGCTTGAAGCTATAGGCTGGGTGCGCAACCCGCAAGGCAGTTCATATCTTGAGATTCTTACTTATCCCGGTTCAACGCAGGGTACGCAAAATATTTCGATGTTGTTAGGAACGACATATAGATTGAAGATTCGTTCCGAGTCAATTAGCGCGTCCGATTCGCGGTTTCAGGTTAAGTTCTGGGAGGACGGAACAACAGAGCCCGGCAGTTACATGTTGAGCGCCGACGTTCCAACGCGCGACGGTTCTGTTCTAATGATTACGCACCGTTCCGATGTTACGTGGGGTAATATGACTATTACACCTATTGTTTCAAACCAGTCGCCGCAATTTACAAGCACACCTGTTACCAGCGCCGAAGAAGGAACGCTATATACTTATAATATTACCGCTTCGGATCCAAATACCGGGGATGTGCTTACTATTACTGCGCCAACGAAACCTTCGTGGCTGAGCTTTTTTGATAACGGGAACGGTACTGCCACTTTAAGCGGAACTCCTACAAATCTTGATCTTGGCTCACATAGTGTTGAGCTTCTCGTTTCGGATAATAACGGCGGAACCGACACGCAATCGTTCTCAATATTTGTTCTGCCGGCAGGTGGATCAATATTGCTTTCAGACCAGTTCTGTGATGATGGAAACCTAAGCGGTTTCTGGCGTATCTTCGATCCCTACGATACAACGCCCGGGCAGGATTTTGGTGAATCGGATGTCAGGGTTATCAACGGAGCTTTGGAAATAGAACTTGAAGCAGGTATCGACCATAACTTGTGGTCGGGCGCTAATAACTTGGCTCCCCGAATTCTTCAGCCTGCTGCCGACTCGGATTTCGAAGTTGAAGTAAAATTCTTATCAACACCTTCGCAGCAATTTCAGATGCAGGGTATTGTAGTTCACAATGACGACGATACGTTCCTTCGATTCGAAGTATTTCATAACGGTAGTAACGCGGTATTATTCGCGGCCTACATTGACGGAAATACGGCTACTGCGCGCGTAAACACACCTCTCTCGTCAATTCCACCATATATGCGAGTTGAAAGAAGCGGAAACGATTGGACGCTTAAGTATTCCGACGATGGCAACATATGGAACAGCGCCGCCCCGTTTACGCAGGCATTTAGTGTTACAGAGGTAGGAATTTACGGAGGTAACACGGGAAGCAATCCCCCGGCGTTTATTGCAGTAGCAGATTACTTTTGGAATACTGCCGAGGCATTCCCAGGCTGCTCATTCATTTCTGTAACTTCACCAAACGGCGGCGAAGACTGGGAAACCGGAAGTTCACAAAATATTACATGGTCAAGTTCCTCCGTAACCAATGCTAAAATTGAGTTATCTGTTGATAACGGTTCCAACTGGTCCGAACTAGCAGCAAGCGTACCTGCGGCTTCAGGGACATTTAATTTTACAGTGCCGAACATTCCTACAACACAAGCGTTAGTGCGAATTAGTGAAGTTGGAAATTTATCTAACTTTGACGTTAGTGATAATACTTTTACAATTTCGGAACCGCCGGTTATATCAGATCGCGGCGATGCGGACCTTAACGGTATTGTGGATATTATGGACGGGGTATATATTCTCTGGCATTGGATTGGCTACATCCCGTTAACGGGTCAGGCGCTGATTAATGCCGATGCAAATCTTGACGGTTTTGTTAACTTTAACGACTACTTAGCAATCGTATTCTACATAATATTCCAGGATTGGAATTATTACTTCCCCGCTATTTTGCCAACTGCTAGTGTAAGTTTTGCGGGAGGCTCAGTATCACCTGACAATAGCATTGTTATCCCTGTTTCACTTGTGTCAAAAGAGAATGTTCAAGCGGTTGAACTCTCAGTTGAATACGACCCTTCAGAATATGAATTTGCTTCTTTCGAATACTCGGGCAATCCAAACGGAGCTTATAGCAATGCAGTTAATGAGTCAGAAGGCAACACGAAAATTATTGTTGTAAAAAATTCGGAATTTGATGACACGCATGTCGGGCAGATCCGTATGAAGAAAAAATCAGGCTCAAATGATGGTGGGGCGATTAGCACTGGTTACAAGTTGAATAATACCGATTTAGTTGCCGGGCCCTCATTAAACATAGGCAACGGGGTAATCACCGAAGTTGACGACGGATTAACGAATCTGGTTGCCGATCATTTTGAGCTATTCCAGAATTATCCGAATCCTTTTAATCCATCGACAAGTATAAAATTTGCGATTCCCGAAAACGGTTTTGTTTCGCTGAAAATTTATAATATGCTTGGCAAAGAGATAAAAACACTTGTAAACAATTCTCTCTCGAAGGGCGTTTATAATTTTGATTGGGATGGAACGAATAACTTCGGCAATAAAGTGGGAAGCGGATCATACATTTACAGAATTTCCGCAGGTAATTATATCAAAGCCAAGACGATGATACTTCTCAAATAAACAAATCAAATCCCCGAAATCTTTAAGATTCCGGGGATTTTTATTACAAATTAACCACGGCCATTCCGTACATCCAAAGCGAAGAATCTTCTCCTCTAAACTGTTTGAAAATATCGCCTGGTGAGAAAACTGAGAGACCTGCCTGGAACATCAGGCTTTTGCTATACTTTAGTGAACCATAGAAATCGAGTTCGAGGCCAAAATCTTTTGATGTGCTTCCATCTGCAAGCGTAATATCTTCCGCTGAGTTAAACAGGTGAGCGTTTAATCCAAGCTTCACACTTTTCCATGGTAGTATAGAGATTTTTCCGTGAATATCCATTAGCCCACCTCCATAAGTGTTATTAGGCAGATTTAAGAAATAGTCCATGTGCCCATAGAACTTATGATTGGTAGCATATAGTGTGTTGAAAGTTTTTACTTTATCATCAGTTGGATCATCGTCGCCGCTGACGTAATCGATTCCTGCAGAAATCATAGGGTTAACTTTGGACTTAAATGTATAAGAAGCGTTGTAAGCAAACATCATAGCGGCAATATCCAGGTTATTTGTACCGGCAACTGTTTCGCCCATCTGGTATGCAAATTCCAGCTCATGCGAAAAACCTTTGTGTTTGCCTTTGACATAAAATCCTAATGTCCATAATGTGTTATCTGTTCTCCATACAGATTGATTGAGTATAAACACGTCGGTTTTATAGTTTCGAATTATATCAAGCTCAGCCCAAACACCGCCGAATGTAACATCCAACGTATCTCCAAAGTTAAATGTTTCGTTAACCTGGAAGCCCATAAAGTGAATGTCGGCATTCTTCAGTCGTAGACTAACAATTGATCCGTCAAAACTTCGGCCAACATTATGCCAGCCTACACTACCGATTAATCTTTGATTAGCAAACGCAACTTCCTGTCGGCCAAATTTTACATCCAGCGGTAAGCCAAACAGTTTGTTTACTTTTACATACCCCTGATGTAGATCAAGGTTTTTTGTGTCAGCCAATGTACTTGGCTCGGTACCGTAAATACGCGAATCCTGTACCTGGAAAAAACCGCTGATGCCACGGTTACCTTCGATACTTAAATTTATTCTTGTTCTAAGCTCAGTAAATCCAAATGGATCAGTATCACTGTTAAAGTCTTTTCCATCAAATTGACCGCGCACTCTTAGCTGCGCTCCTACATCAAAACTTTGTGCGAAGTTAACCGATATAAAAAGACCAAGGAAAAATAAGATTAACAACTTTTTCATTTATATCTCCCGATTGTTTTTCAAATTTATTTTTGTTCTTCGTATTTAATTAGCGTACCTTGTCTTTCTTTGGCTTTTTTATCCCATTCAACGGCAGTAGTTTCAAGAAAATCTTTTTTATCGGCTTTTAGCGCTTCCATATCCCAACCTGCTGCTACTTGTGCTGCTGCCTTAGTTGAAAAGTCAGGTAATTTCGGCGGATACTTCACACCTTTACTTATAAGTAATATCGCCAGCTCTCTACGGGCTTCTTCTGCTTTTTGAATTGCACTACCAACCACTCTCATTGCTTCAGTTGGAGAATGGAAGCCCAAACCGTTTGCAGCGGCAACCCAGTCCCATCTCCATTGAGAGTGCCTTATGAGCGTTAATATGCTTTTCATTTCCGCTTCTGTAGCACCATTATCCCAGGCCACTTTAGCTTCGAGGTGGGCTTTGGCAAGTGCGCTTTCTGCTAAGTGCCTTAACTCTTCTAGTTTATCTTGTCTTTCGTAAACGTCTTGTACTAATCTCTCGGTTTCTTCGCGGTGGCAAACCTGGCATGAGTTAGCAACATTATTCAAAGGACTTTGTACATGGTGGTCGGTAAACTTAACGCCGCCTTCACTTTTATAAGGCATGTGGCAATCGGCGCATGAAACGCCTCTTTGCGCATGAATACCTGTCATGAATAATTCATAGTCCGGATGCTGAGCTTTAAGCATTGGAGCTTTACTAATTTTGTGTGTCCAGTCTTTGAATTCAATTTCGTCAAAATACTCTTCCATATCTTCGGCGCTAAAACCTTTATCCCATGGAAATCTTAAATATGGAACTCCATCATGATTTGCTTTATCAAAATAATATTCAACATGACACTGGGCGCAAACAAGCGATCTCATTTCCTGCCGCGAAAAGTCTTCCATTTTCTTGCCTTGTTTTTCGAATGCTTCCACTAATGCGGGTCGCGTAATGGCAAGGTCCATTGTTTTATTATCATGGCAGTCTTTACAACCAATAGGATTTACTACTTCGTGACCTTTATCAATCCATTTGCCCTTGTAGAAACCCGCTGCTCCGTCTCTTTCGATCAATCGAGGTACGTCTGTGCTTTTACATGTCCAGCATGTAGCCGGCATAGGACTTTTTTTATTTCCTCCGGTCCGTAGTGTATTGCGCAAGTCTTCAACCGCATACGCGTGCCCCCTACCCTGGTTATAATCTTTAGAGAAGCCGTAACCAGCCCACATAATAACCAGCTCGGGGTATGTCTCAAGGTAGTCTGTCATAGCAGAGCCGCCGTGCTTGCTCTTAAAATCTGTTTCGAGACCTTTCATGTAAGTTTCATACTCACGAGGGAAGTTAGCTCCCCAAACTTCGTTTCTTGTTTCATCATCAGGAATTGGTTTTACCATTTGCAAGGCATATGCTTCAGTCTTTCTTTCAATTATTGAAGAAGCAAATAACCCAAGCAGAAAAACAACTACCGCAGTCACGAGGAACAGAGTCCAATTAACCCAAGGTTTCCTTTCTTGATTTGTAACCATTTTTAATCCTCTTAATATTATTGAATTCTTTTTACTAATTCTTGTAACGTACAAAAGGTGCTGAAGATAGACTATGAACTTTTCCATGAGGAACTTCTCTGTGACAGTCCCAGCATGTTTGATCTTGTCCGTCATAGATGGCTTTAGCATTTACAGCCCGCAGCGAAACCGGGTGCAAATAATTTGAATGACATCTTATGCAGTTTTCTTGCACCACAGCTTTGCCCGCGTCTTTAATCCGTATAACTTGCGGTTCCTGCCTAAACGTAAACACATAAGAATGTCTAAAACCATCGGATGCCTTGTACAGGTATCTCCTTACGGAATTATCATTCGGAACGTGACAGTCGTTGCATGTAGTTACATTGCCGTGGCTTCCTCTTTCCCATGTCGCGTACTGCGCGGTCATAACGTGACAGTTAATACATGCACTCGGATCGTCCGACATATAAGAAACCGCGTTAGATGTTTTAAACACGAATGCGGCAAGTCCGACGATTGCACCCAGAATGATAATTGCAGGAAATCTCCATTTCGGCGGAGGTATAAAAAATCTGAGAATATTTTTCATTGGCTTTTACTCTCATTTATGTTAGGGTTTTTTTCAAATAGGATTGGCTGTTTATTTAATTTTTCAAGTTCGCTTATTGTTCTGGGATGACCCATAGAGCCAATGTTTTTATAGTGAATTAGATACTCCGATCTATCAATTTTGTTGTGCCAATTGTCTGTTACCACTCCTAGCCCGGTTATGGCAACATATATTAATAGTATTCCAAAAGCTACCACCCTTTTCGGCAATCGTTCTTTTGTTACGACCGATTTCAGTTCAAGTGTTTTGGCAACCGGGCAGGCGTCAATACAACTCATACAAGTTGAACATTCATCCGATAAAACGGTTTTGACCTTGTCTACTTTAATCCTGGAGGGGCAGGCTTTCGCGCATAGGTTACAGTCAATGCATGATTCAGTATTGCGTTTAATTTTGTTGGGGCTAAAAAGTGTGGTTAAGCCTAGTAAAGCGCCGTATGGGCAAAGGTAGCGGCACCAAAAATTTCGTATAGGTATTGACAGAACGAACAGTGCAAAAATTACAATTAGTGCAGTTTGGGAAATATCCGCAAAAAAGTACCACATTTTAACATCTGCCATAACGTTGTAAGGGCTGCTTAAAAAAGCATTTAAGGCAACAGGTGTCATGGCAATAAAGATTGAGTAAGCAAAGAATCCAAACAGAAGGTATTTTAAACTTCTAAGAGGATAGTCAAGCCATCGTGGTATGAGGTAAACTTTTTTAAACAATTTCTTTTGAACTCGTTCGCCAAAGTCTGCAATATATTCCGACAATGTACCAACGGGACATATCCAACTGCAAAACGATTTTCCGAAAATAAATGATACTGCAATGACGGCTATCAGGATAAAAAAGCCAGCCGGATGAGCTTCATGAATAATTCCCGTTTGAATAAAATACCAAATGCTCATCAAAGAGCTTATTGGTAAAAAGGCTTCGGCGCCCGGCGGACGGTCAAAAAAAGTTGAACTGCCGTTCGATTCGAGATAACCTACGAATAAGTAAAACTCAACCCCAATCCATATACAAAGCAGTATAAAAATAATCTGAATTATAGATCTATATTTTTGTATTGATACTTCTTTGCTACGTTCAAACTTCTGTTTCATTCTACAAACTACTTTCTATAAAAATGTTTCGACAGCAGGGTTATTAAAATTTTATAATCAGATCAAAAGTTCTGATTACAAATTACGTTTTACAAAATTTATTGTCAACTATAAAATAGTTAACAATAAATTAATCCTGAGTACGGAACATATTTGCGGACTTGTCGTCTGAATTAGCAAAAATTACAAATAACAATTTATCTTATAACCCGGAGGCTACAATGAAAACCTTATTAACCATAACAGCAGTATTATTCTTATCTGTTAGCATATTTGCAAGCGAAGCTCCTACAGTAAAGAAATCATTAAACATGGACATGATCGAAAAAAACTTATTAACAAACCTTGAAGCTAATAACAGGGGGCTAACTATTAGTTCTGTTCAAATGCTTGGTGAAATAAAATCAGGTAGGGCAGTTATTCCTTTGATGAGAATACTAAAAAACAGTAATGATGAAGCTGCAAGAATTTCGGCAGCTCTTTCATTATACAAAATTGGCGATGCACGCGGACTATATGCCGTAAAACAGGCAGCAAAATTCGATAGCAGTCAACGTGTTCGAAATCTTGCTCATAAATTTTACCTGGAAAGTTTGAGATAATCTAAACTTCCTTGATAAGCGTGTAAACGGCTGCAAAAATTATTTTCGGGGGAAACATTTCTGCAGCCGTTTTTATTTTTCCAGTAAACTTCTCTTATAACCTACTTTATTCTATCTTTCAATTAAATAAAAACAAGAATGAGATTTAAATGGATAGAATAAAATTATTCTTACGAACAACATTTATAGGCGGCTTCCTTGTAGTGCTGCCAATTGTAATTCTTTTATTCGTGCTTAACTGGCTTTTTGAAAGTATTACCAATTATGTAAGACCCCTAACCAACATAATTATTGAAACAGTAAAATTAAATGAGCTCATAGCAATTTCTATTTCCATTTTTATTATAGTCGTAATATTTTTTCTCGTCGGTTTGCTTGTACGAACCGAATTAGGAAAAATGTCTTTCGACAAGATAGAGAATAAGTTCTTAAAGAAAATATTCGGCTACAAAATTATCAAAGAAACGGTATCCCAAATTTTTGGCGATGATAAAACTATCTTTAAAGCAGTTGCACTTGTAAAATTATTCGGTAATGAAACAAAAATGACAGCCTTTGTGACCGATGAATACGCCGATGGAAGCTACACGGTTTTTATTCCATCGGGTCCTGCGCCAACAGCAGGATTCGTTTATCATGTTAAAAGAGAACAAATTGAAATTGTTGATGTATCGGTTGAACAGGCATTCAGAACAATATTAAGCCTTGGCACCGGATCAAAAATACTATTTGGAAATCATTTCCCGGGTAAGGTTTAGGCTGCTAATACAAATCCCCGAAATCTTCCCACTTAGTGTTACAAGTAAAGATTTCAGGGATTTATTTCGTTCAAGACTCAATCCCTTTCCTTGCAAGCACACCTTTATTGTAATAGTGTTTAATTTCTTTCATCTCGGATACCAGGTCCGCAAGATCAATTATTGACTGGGGGCAGTAACGGCCGGTAATAATCAATTCTACTTCAGACGGTTTGGATTTGATGAGCTCGATAACAACATTTTCATCTATCAGTTTAAAATAAATCGATACAATAGCTTCATCGAGAATAATTATATCATATTTCCCTGAAAGCATTTTGTCTTTAGTCGTGTTCAGCGCTTTCAGAGCCTTTGCTTTTTCTTCTTCGGGTGGCAGCTGTTTTTTGAAAACCCAATCGTCTTTGCAAACTTGCTCAACTTCGATGTTTTCTTTTAGGTGTTCCAGCGCTTTAATTTCACCGTAAGGAAAGTCTTTCATTAGCTGAAGAATGTAAATTTTTAAGCCGTGCCCTGCAGCGCGCGCAGCCTGCCCAACAGCGGAGGTAGATTTGCCTTTGCCGTTACCGGTATAGACGTGAACAAAACCCTGCTTTAACTTACCCAATCAAACATACCCGGATTTTCTTTCTTCAAGTTTAGCAATTGTTCCCGGCGTTTCGCAAGTGCTTATATTTTAGTTTTAGAAACCACAAATAACACTCGATGAAACAACTAAAAGATGCCGCAGAATATTTGTAGATAAAATTTAATAAAATGAATACTCTTCCTTTTGTCTTGATAATTAAATAAATATAAAATACATTTATGCAATAAAGAGGTCTTGTTATTTTTTTTACAATTACTATAACTTCTAAAACATTATTTCCAACATTTATTTTTTTCATAATTATACCGGTAATCCTTTCCGCCCAGTGGCCTATATCTTATAAGGTAGAAAGAGAATTTACAAACTACGGAAACGGTCCTCTCGCGGCTGTTGAAGACAGCAACGGAGGGGCTTTTGTTATATTCGGCGATTATACCTGGTCTGAACAAGGCGAAATAAACGAACTGCTTTTTATCCACATCAATAAGCAAGGATTTATTAATAATGCCGAAAAAAAAATAGAGATGATTAATAATTATACGGAGCAGGTAAAAATCATCCATTCTTCGGATGGTAACTTAATTATTGCTTACCATGATAACGAATTTATAAGATACCATAACGGACGTAACGAGTATTACACAAGAATAGCTGTTCAGAAAATTTACTATAACGGCAACCCTGTCTGGGAAAAAGGTGTATTCATTATTGAACCTGACGATAGTTTGGAGTTTCAAAGCTTCAACCTGATATCTGATAAGGAAGGCGGGTGCTATATTTCAGCTAATACAAGGAATATTAACTCAGTCGGTGCCGACGTTAAGTTTGCTCAAAGAATTGATAAAGATGGTAAACGTGTGTGGGGAGAAAGAGGAGTTACACTTTGGCAAGGAAGTAAGCGCGGAGTATTACCGCCTGATATTTATCTTACAAGCGATAACAACCTGTTTATCAATTCAATTGCTTTTAGAGAAGATTACACCGTAGTGCATTATATAGACGATGGCGGCGCTATTCTTTGGCAGAATGAAATTTCAAATAATTATGAACCTTTTATAAGCCATCTTAACTCGAATGATCAGCTTATTATTCTAGGACTTACAGGGAATTACCAGGCAAGTATTAGAGAATTGATAGCTGATATTTATAATAACGATGGTAGTTGCGTATTTACCGAGCCTACAGTTATTATCGACTCTATAGAAATAGACCTGACTCACCGCCAATCCAATATTAAATCCAATAATTACATTGATTTATTATGGAGTTACGCAAGTGACACAGGAAACGAATTTAATTATCAAATAATAACGCCAGAATATAAAACTGTTTACGATACAATTGGTATTGATACTGACGCAAACAGAATGCTAAACCATGATCAGGAAACTATTTTAGTAGTTTCAGGTAATTATAAACTATTTAAATACGACCTTGAAGGCAAATCGGTTTGGGACAGCACGGGTTTGGTTTTTTCACTTATCGAGGACTGTTTCACACTTCCTGTTCTGGTTAGCGACGGTAATGACGGTATTATTATTTTATGGCAGGAATGTCTTAGAGGTTTAAGGGGTAAACATATAAATAAATATGGTGAGTTCGGTAAAGTTGTATCTGTTGTTCAGGAGAATGACTTTGATAATATTGCAAAAGATTATTATATATCAAATAACTATCCAAATCCTTTTAATCCTTCAACAAGAATTGATTACTACGTTCCTGATAATTCCGAAGTAACTATTAAAATTACAAACATACTGGGTCAACTGGTTTATTCGGAAAAGAAAAACGTTAGTAAAGGAAACCACTCTTTCCTTTTTGAACCCGAAGACATTAACTCAGGTGTTTATTTTTGTTCAATTACATTAAGAAGCCTTCACGTACCACATAGCATAAATACTAACATTCAAAAACTTATTCTATTAAAATAACGGAGGCTATATGCAAAAGGGGATTTTTTTACTCGTGATAATAATACTAACAGGTGCTATTTATAGCAGCTGGTTCGACACGGGTTACAAAACATGGAAGCAGCCGGACGGTACTGAGTTTACTGCGCGTCATTGGGGCGATGAATTTTTTAACTGGTTTGAAACCGATGACGGGTACACGATTAAACAAAACAGCGAAGGCTGGTATACATATGCTAAGCTTGATAACAAAGGTGATTTTAGATCTTCCAACAAAATTGTGGGTAAACACAAACCAACAGGTTTTGTAAAACAATTAAAAAGATCGCAGGAAAGAACAGACTATTTAAATGATAAAATAGAAAGGATTACTGAAAAAAGACATAAGCTATACCTTTCGCATTTGGATGGAAACGGACTAAAAAAAACAACAAGCGGAGTCAAAACTTTAGGTATTGTACTGATTGATTTTGAACCTCAAAGCCAAAAAGAAGGACACAAAAGAACTTTTTATGAACGAATATTCTTTTCCCAAGGTTTCTATTATGATGATGATAAAAGACCGAATGACAATGATGAAGTATTCGGCAGTTTAAATGATTATATAATAGACCAAACCGCTTCCAACTGGTCTGTTTCAGGCAATATACTAAACGGTAACGACTCAACTGATTCGGAATACCCTGAATGGTTTGAAATAAAACAAAGTAAGGATTGGTATCTCGTAACAGATGAGACAGAAAGACTGGATACTGTTTTTTCGCAGCTCGAAGCTGAGTTCGGCTTACAGACCTTAAGAAGTTATAACGCTATTTGTTTGGTAATTGCGGGTGAATCTTCCGAGTCTTTCTCTGCCGATATGGTTACCTTAAGCGATGGTGAAGATATTAGTATGTTTACCATAGACGAATATGACGGCGGCAAATTAGTTCATATGGGTTCAATTGCCCATGAATTTTTGCATGCGGGGTTTGGATTCCAGGATCAATACAGGGGAAATGTAAGCCCTGGCCCATGGGCAATAATGGGAAACGGCAATGACAATGGTCCTACTGGTGCGGCAGGTTCGTGCCCTGCTCCTATAAACCCTGTATATAAAATGGAAATGGGCTGGAAAAACGCAACAACAATTGCAAAAAATTCATACAATTACGAAATACAGTTAAACCAATATTATAAAGTTGAAATGTACGGTGAATCATACCAGTTTTTTATTTTGGAAGCATACGACGGCTCTGAAACTTATACCCAGCACACTCCAAATTTTGACAAAGCAAAAGAGAGAGGTTTACATATTTGGATTTGTCAAACATATAGTATTTTAGACAATTGCGATATTGTAGGATCGCCAAAGTTCTCCGGCGGAACAACATTAGATGATTATTCCGGTACAAGGTTAAATAAATACACTTATTCTACTCCTTACGGGAATGTAACTGGAACTGAAATTTCAGATATAAAACTTGGCAATATCAGTGTTATATTATCCGATCCGCCACCTCCACCTCCTTTGGTTGAACATGAATGGACTATTGCAGGTGATGTAATTGATCCTTTGCCAAAATCACCGGCGGGTTTTGCCATAATGGGAGGAAATGGCGAGCATCCGACAATAGCATGGAATAAAAATAACGAACCGGACATAGCAGGTTACAAAATATACAGAAACGTAGATGGTCCTTTTAGTTTGGTTAAAAATATAACAAATCCATCTCAGGTTTCGTGGATTGATGCCGATGTTACTTTAGGGTTTCCCCTGCAACATACAGCTTGTTATAAAATGCTGGCTTACGACGCTGCTTCAAATAATTCTGATTATAGCAATGATATTTGCAAAGCCGCCAGTGATTTTCAAATTGAAAAGAATAGTAATATCAGGTACATGAAAGATGTTTCAATTACAAGTTTTCATATGGAAGAAGCTTATCCTAATCCCTTCAACCCATCTACGTTCATAAATTATCAATTACCCGGTGACGGGCACGTAAGTTTAAAGATTTATGATATAACAGGAAGGGAAATTTTACAGCTTGTTGATGATAACCAGGTTCAGGGCAGTTATAGCGTTAAATTTAATGCCGATGGATTATCAAGCGGAATATATATAGCAGTACTTAACTTCAAAAATTCTTCTTTTTCAAAGAAAATTATTCTGGCTAAGTAAATTGACAAAGGAGAAGTTGGTTATTCAACTTCTCCTAACTTACCCAATCAAACATACCCGGATTTTTTTGCTTCAAGTTTAGCAATTGTTCCCGGCGTTTCGCAAGTGTTTGGTTTAATATAATTTTTGCCTCGTGATCAAGGAATGGATATGAAGTTATTTCATCGATATTACGCAGACAGCCTTTACAAAGCTCGGTCGATTTATCAACCTCGCAAACTTTTATGCATGGGGATTCTATTTTTATGTTTGCGGACATACTTAATAGTAAAGGAATATTTTTACAAAATAGTTTCAAAATAATAGCACGCAGGCTTAAATTAACACACAGATGACACAGATTAAACAGATTTTCGCAGATAGGATTTGTTGGTTAAATAATGCTCGTGATGCTTTACAAAATTATCCGTGTAAATCTGTTTAATCTGCCTTATCCGCGTGCTATTCAATTTTCGTGATTGAAGTGAGAGGATATTCTTTAAAGTTATTGCTAGAACAATTGTTCTCTCGAAATTGTAACTTTTAATGATTACGGTCACCTCGTCTCCGCTCGGCAACCCGGTGTTTGAGAACTTTGATTCACCGCGTCTTCATTCTGCAACCTGGCATTGCAGAACTTTGTTGCAGCTTGTCTTAATTTGTTTCCTAAATAGGGCTTGCTGAAAATCGAATAAGTAGTTATTCAGCAACCGGATATAAAGAATTAGACTTAGAAAAGTGCAAAATAATTAATAACTTGCCTCAT
>JANQLA010000060.1 GCA_028280855.1 Melioribacteraceae bacterium | reverse complement strand
TGCTATTATTACAAATAGCGGGGCGAATCTGTCCATTGAATTTTATTCCGCTTCAGTTAAACAATTGTTAGGTAGTAAAAATAAATTACGCAAATATAGGTAATTATAGCGGAATGTATGTTTATTATTCTGCAGTATAAACTTCAGTATGGGGCATAAAGGCCAACCAGGCAAAAGCAAAATAATCGCCGTGTGGTAGTTTTGTTAACCGTGTTCCTTGTAGTTTCCCTTGGATTGCTCTACCTGTTATGTCCCAACTGCTACCGGTTTCGTTATCGATAAAATTACCCTCCCTGTAGAAAAATGTTAATTGTTTCCCGTTAATAATTGGGGAGTAGACTCCTGTTGATCCCACGTCTTTAGAGTTGGCGATTATGTTCTGATCCAACGCCGAAGCTGTTCCTTCAGCATGAAATACGACGACTGCTTTACTGCCGATTGTATCGTGTATTACCTTTTTCTCATAAGATATAGAGTATGGGTACGCTTTCATATAACCTTCTTCCTTAACCGCGATTACTTTTTCATTGGGCGGAAGCCGGTCGTCTGTTTCACCATTGTATAGGAAGGGTGTTTGTTCAATATCGTCGTAGCCGTAGTACGGGTTCATACCATAACGTCTTTCATAGCCGGTTTCACGGGACAAAATCGTTGCATCGGGATAAGCTTGTTTGAGTTGTTTGAACGATAATATTTGCGAAGGAATACTTTTTAGCTTATTGTCCAGCATATCACCGACAATGGCTTCTCCCGTAAACTGCTGCCAAAAGCTTTCGGTGTACAGGTCGTACATAACCATATCGGAATTTCGCAACAAGCCCGATACCCCGAAAGTTAATATATTAGTACCAACGCGTCTATCGAATACAATTGCACTGTAGCATAAAGGGCAGAACGTAGCTATAACAGGCACATCGTTTATTTCGTCGTTTACTATTTCATGCCAGATCAATATTTGAAGAGGGTAGCCTTTTGTAATTCCATTTACTTCGAGCGCGATTAAAGGTTCGTTATCTTTAAGCCATTCGCCGGCATCATCGATAGAGATAAATTTCGGATTGGTAAGTGCCGGGATTCCATCCTTGGGTGGGCCTCCAGCTATAAGCTCTTCGAGATCAATTGATTTTTTTGTAAAATCGGTTCGCCAGTTTGGATAAGTTTTAAGAATTCTATCCATTGCCGATTGAGCAACGGTCATACTTGGAATTATTAAACATACTACCGAAAGTAAACTCATTTTTAATTTCATCGGTATCCCGGATTAATTTAGGGATGTGTTTGAATAGAATGCCGCCCACGCAAACCAGTAGGCTATATAAGATTTTGGCGCTGTTAAGTGCTTTCCTTTGTCGGGCCCGTCTACGACTGTTCCGAAAAGATCGTAAATATTACCAAGCTGATCCTCCATTGCACTTGGTAAGGTAGAGGGTGTAGCACTTAGAACAACTTCTTTTCCATCGTCTAGTACAGGAAAATAGGCTGTTAAAATATTATTAGTTTCACTTCCCAATAAAACAACTTGCCTACCGTAAAGCTGCTCATTTTTTAAAACGAGTTCACCATTAAATTTATCGAATTGAAAAGCCGCCGTAGCACCGTTGACAATTACTCCAAGTACCCTTGTTTTACGCGCCAGCCTGGTATCATCCCTGCTTACAGGGAATATCAGTGACGAGTTCGTTCGGTATCCGCCGTAAGGATATCTGCCGTAGTCCCTGTTAAATCCCGTACTGGTTGAAACAACAAGAGAATTCGGGTAAAGTCTTTTCCAAGTTGCTACACTGGTTTCAATTATGCTGAATGTATTAATTTCTTTGTCCTTATTTTCACCATTGACACTTTGTAACAGCATTTGCGACCAGTTACTGTTTGTTAGCCTATCATATGGAATTAGGTTCGTATTATATAACAGCCCGCTTACACCGAAAGTCGTGTTCCGACCGTTTAAGTTTCTGTCCCAAGCAATTCCAGAACCTGTTAAAGGGCAATAGGTTATTGCAAAGGACTTTTCCCCAAGGTCATCGTTAATTATTTCATGCCAGTCCAAAATCGGGTGAGGGTAGCCTCGTATATCATTACGTACTTTTATTCCGATGATTAAGTCATCGTCATTTAAATAGCCTGCACCGGATATTGTCGTAAACTCAGGGTTGGTAAGAGCCGGAATCCCGTCTTTCCCGGGCCCGCCGTCAAATACTTCGTCTTTAGGAATTGACCAATCACCGCTTATTGATGCTGTATTGCTTTCAACCAATTCGTCGCAAGAATTGAATAAGAATAAGAACGGCAGGAAAAAAGAAATCTTTATTAAATATTTCATTTTATAATCCTTTCAAAATCATTAAAAATTAATACCGCCTGAGATTGTGTAGAAAAGCGAAATTGACGTTGTAAATGTCGTTGTTAACTGGGTACCGGTTAAATTCCTGTAGACGGGTAACTGGCCTGATAACCTGGCTGTTAGATTTTCGAGAACTTTATAATTGATTCCGGGAACAATATTTAGCCAGTTACCGCCGGTATTGGGGATATCCCGATCTGCAAATTTGTCGGGGCTAGTATTCCTATAACGGATCATTAAACTAAAATCTACCGGTAAATCAGTACGATAACCCAAACCAAGTGCTGCTATTAATTCATTGCCGAATCGGTAGCCTTCACGGTTAGCTCCAAACCTGTCGTTGTTGGTATTGAAACGATAAGAAATATTGCTTACTAAATTCAGCGGAAGATTAAATAGCCTTCCTTTGGTAAAATACCCCCACAGTACTCCGTCCCATGAACCAGTACCCGGCTGCATATCTGCGGGCAGCAGCACTCCGCCAGATTCAATGGCGGATTTCCCAAGCGGAGCTTTAACTCCTGCCCCTATTGCTAACTCCGTTTCACTAATAATATCAAGCTGCATTAAGCTATACTTAATAAGGAATATTGCATCCCCTATACCGTTTACATCTACCTCGTTGGCCTGTCCGATGATAGGATTTATTTTCCTGTTTTGGTTTACAAACGAAAACATTCCGGTAAGTGTAATTCTGTTTGTCAGACCGTAGCTCACTTCGGTAAGTACGGCTTGAGTGAGTCTTTCTCTTGTGTTGTCAATCAATTCATTCGAACCTGAATATACATTTGTTAGAAGATTATATTCGTAGGTCAAACCAAACTGCCAACTTCCTTTGGCTGAAGTGGACATTTCGAGTGATCCCAAAAGCGGTGTACCTGCCGTGCAGCAAGCCTGTCCGTAAATATTAACTGAAATAGCAATTAAACTAATTAATATTTGTACCGGTCTTTTCATTCCCGTCTTTTTTTGAGATCAATATATCCTCACCAACTTTTTGCGTTTGTCGTTAATATGACACTGATACCGTTTGGATGTATTTATACTTACAATAAGCCCCTTAACTTTTTTAATGCTTTTTCGATAATATGCTAACGCTCATTTTGTTTAAGGCTCTGAGATGATATTAAGAAGTTTTGCTTTTGGGAGTTCGGGGAAAATAATTCAATTCAAAGCTAAGGTAATATGCAGAACATCAGTTACGAAGACGCCCAAAGATTTCTAAATACTCACTTCAAATTATTCCTGGAAAAACAAAAACAAGCCGGGTTCGACTGCGAGATAATTCTAAACAAAGATTCTATTTCAAATAATATTACTAGGCACTTTCACGTTCAGTTTTGTAAGAACAATGAATGCACAAAGTGCTATAAAATTGTGTTTTGAAGAGCAACAAATTTTTCTATCGAATAATTTATTTGACAACCCCATCTTAAGATTATATTTTAAACAACCCTCAATAAATCTTAAAAATGCTAATGGCGAATAAGTCCAAACTGTGGTACCTGGAAAACTTTAATCTCTTCAAAGGTTTAGACCAGGAAAGTATGATGACTCTAAGCAAAATTGCAGTTGACCGGGAAATTAAAAAATCAGAACCAATTTATTTTGCGCATGATCCATCAAATTCTATTTTTATGCTAAAAACAGGCAGAGTTAAATTAACCCGCACTTCACCTGATGGAAAGGAAATGATTCTGGCTCTAATAAACCCCGGTGAAATATTCGGCGAATTGGCTATCTATGATGATAGTCAAAGAACCGACTACGCTATAGCGCTTGACAAGTGTATGATATGTGCAATAAGCAGGGATGACTTTAACGTCTTTCTTGAAAAAAATCCTGAACTGAATTTAAAGATATCCAAGCTGATTGGATTCAGGATGAGAAAATTCAGCAAGCACATTGAAGACCTTGTGTTTAAGGATGCTACCCAAAGGGTTGTTTCATTTTTATTAAACCTGGCTGAAGAGCAGGGCAAAAAAATCGGTGAAGAAACATTTGTGAAACCGTTTCTAACGCACCAAGATATTGCCGAACTCACGGCTTGTTCGAGACAAACAGTTAATGCAATATTAACAGACTTACGCGAACAGGGGATAATAAACTTTGACCGCAAAAAGCTTATCATAAGCAGAGAGGCTGAATTGAAGAAATTATCCTGATTGCTTCTAATGTCACTAGGACGACAGACATTAGTAGGTGCATACGATACATTGCATCTAAAAAAATATGAAAATAAATTTATACGTTGTTAATAATTGTCCGTCCTGCATTAGAGTCCAATCCCAGTTAAGTACATTTGTTTCCAAACGCAAAGGAATTAGTTTTACAGTAACAAGCATTAATAGTAACAATGAGAATTCGGTTGCTATTGTTCCTGCGACATACGTAAACGAAGAGTTATTCGCATACGGCGATTTTGAAGATAAGCGACTTGACGTGTTTATAAACAGACTGGAGGAAGCGGGAATGTAGTTATATCCTAAAAAAGTTTAATGTCGTTTAAGAACGGGTACTTTGCCCTCGTTTCTCTAACTTCATCAAAGTTAATATCTGTTGTGTGTATGCCCTGCGAATCGCCGCAAAAGAGTACTGTAGAACCGAATGGAGCATACACCGCACTATGCCCATTATATTTGCTCGACGGGTCCTTCCCAACTCGGTTGCAGCCTATTACAAAGCACAAGTTTT
>JANQLA010000048.1 GCA_028280855.1 Melioribacteraceae bacterium | reverse complement strand
ATGGCGTAGTTATTCAACCGGTGAAGGCACGGACGCATGGGAATATGTGTACACAGGTTTTCCTGTTCTGGGAGCAAGTTCAATCGCTTTTGCACCAGGCGACTCTAACGAAATATATATTGGGACAGGTGAAGTATATAACTATAATAATACCAGGGGCGGAGTAGCTATACGGGAAACAAGGGGAAGCTACGGAATCGGTATTCTTAAAACTACCGACGGCGGACAGACCTGGATAAAAAGTTTGGATTGGCAATACGAACAGGGAACGGGGATTTGGTCCATCAAAATTAATCCTTTCAACAGGAAAACTATTTGGGCTGGAACTACGGAAGGAACTTTCAAATCAACTGATGCAGGTAAATCCTGGTCTAAAGTCGATTCGACCATAATGGTAACGGATTTAATAATTGATCCGCTGGATACAAATAAAGTATTTATTGCTTGCGGAAATCTTGAAAGTCCGGGACATGGTATTTACCGGACTGAAGATAACGGCGCTAATTGGGAAAAACTAATTGCCGGACTACCATCAACTTACGGCGGCAAAGCAATGTTCTCACAATACTTTGCCGATCCGAAAATAATTTATTTGAGTATCGGCAACGGTTTCCGGAGTGATGCCGGAACATGGCTGTGCAAAACTACGGATGGCGGAGACACATGGAATGTTCAGTCCGAATTCGATTATTCTACTTACCAGGGATGGTTTTCGCACTTTGCGGTTGTTCACCAAGAGAACCCAAGTACAGTTTTAACGGCCGGCGTAGATGTTTACAAATCGACTAACAGCGGTGTAACACAAAACCGGAAATCGTATTGGTACCTATGGGATTTCGGTCGAACTCCCGCAGGAGGGCCGGAAGGACCGAGCGATTACTCTCATGCAGATCATCATGCATTTGTCATTCATCCGGATGATCCTAATACGGTATATCTTGCAAATGACGGCGGTATTTTCAGGACCACCGACTTTGGGGAAACATTTGAGGGGTTAAACGGCGGCTATCAAACTACCCAATTCTACAACGGCTTTGCAACTTCGATTACGGATTCTAATTTTTCGCTCGGCGGAATGCAGGATAACTCAACTGCTATTTACGACGGGACGCTCGAATGGTTTCGTACTTTAGGAGGCGACGGTGGATGGACTTCAATAAATCAACTGGATAATAGTATTGCTTATGGATCGTTTCAAAGAGGAAGACTTGGAATTATTGAAAGAATTGGTTTAGGCGAATACGACAACTTTGGTTTACCAACACCCCAAAGAAGTAATACTGCTTTTATAACACCTCATGTTATCAGCAATTTCAATCCGGATATTCTTTATATCGGAAAAGATATTGTTTATAAATCGACAAATGCAGGTGTAGATTGGAATGAAACAAATTCGGGAGAGCCTTTAAGTAAAAACGTACCGATCTCAATGGCTATTTCAAACACTGACGAGAATCTGGTTTTTGTAGGTATGGCTCCGATTGCAAGTTCTGCTGAGATATTCCGGACAACTAACGGCGGTGATACCTGGGAAAATATTATCGGTAATTTGCCCGACAGGTACGTAACCGACATTGCAGTTGATCCTAATGATGATAACAATGTATTCGTTGTTTTCTCCGGCTTCGGAACTTCGCATGCCTTCCGCTCTGCGGACAAAGGCGATACCTGGATTAATATTGGAGACGAACTACCGGATGTTCCGACGACTTCTATTATTGTTGACCCGTTCAAACCAACTCATATTTATGTTGGCAATGACCTGGGCGTTTTCTTCTCACCGGATAACGGTGAAACTTGGACACCCCATAACGAAGGATTGCCAGATGCTTGCATGGTTACGAACTTATCGGTTTCTAATTCGAACAAAATGCTGCGAATAGCAACGCACGGAAACGGAGCATTTGAGCGTAAGCTGGTTGATATCCCATCTAGTGTGGCAGCTGAGCCTGCAAATACCCCGCGTGGTTTTGTACTTGAGCGGAATTACCCGAATCCGTTCAATCCGAGCACCGTTATTGAATATGAAATATCGTCAGAGGTAAATGTAACTTTAAAAATATACGACCTAGTGGGAAGAGAAGTGACAACACTAGTGAATGAAAAAAAGACGCCCGGCTCATACACTGTTGAATTTGATGCAAGCGGTTTTGCAAGCGGGGTATATGTTTATAAACTACAAGTTAATGGGCATAGCCTAAGTAGAAAAATGATTCTTCTCAAATGATATTCTTTGCAAAATAGAGTTTGTTAAAGATAGACGTCTGGCGTAAACAAAAAAACGAATGCGGCGCCTGCTAGTAAGCATGTCCAACAATTCCTTATAAAGCAATTTACATCAAAGGAAATATCGTTCATAAATTGCCGAGAAACCGGTTGAGGGAAAGTTAGAAGCGCCCGAAGGAATTGATGAGTTTCCGTTTTCGGATTTGCGAAAGTATTTACCTTTGATTTCATTGCATATGAAGATAGAATATTTTTGTAGATATCTCTTAATTTATTGTTTTATCTTTAATCGTAAATCGTTATGTTGCAAATGGGAACTAGGAAAAAGTTTAATCACTCCAAATTTCATTTTACGCAGGGAACATAAGTTGTAATTACAAATCATTTTATTTTAACATAACTAAATTACTGAATAATAAAAACCCAAAGATAGAACAGCGCTTCACTAATATTTTTAGAAAATAATTGTTTCGCTATTGTTGCATTGTATGAACATAGTAGAGTTTACTTGAGTCTTACGGTTTGGCTCTCCCTCTTGTTAGATTACTTATTAATATATGAGAAGGTTGGGATATCTCTGTGACTTAATTCTTATTTAATGTTGCATTTTTTCTAATTTAATCCAACATCCTATGCTTCATTACCTAAAATCTAAATTCCCTTTAATTAAACAGTACGATCAGATAGACTGTGGACCGGCGTGCCTTTTAAGTATTCTCAAATTTTATAACGGGAATACTTCGTTGGTCCATATGAGAGAATTATGTAATACCGGCACAAGTGGCTCCACAATGCTGGATGTAGTAAATGCTGCTAAAGAAATTGGTTTTGATGCTTTCGGGGCAGAAGGTGAATACGAAGATTTGGTTAAAGAAGCTATGCCTTGCATTGCTCATGTTATTCTTAATGGAAAGCTTACACACTTTGTTGTCATTTATAAAATTGATGATAAAAGAGTTTACATTGCCGACCCTGCCAAAGGCAAGTATTATTTGACCAAGGAAGAATTCTTAAAAATATGGAAGAGTAAGTCAGTTGTTTTATTGAAACCCGAGAGAGAACTTACAAAATTAGACTCTCCTGTTTGGTATAAATGGATTATAAAATATATAAAAAAAGAAGATACATGGGTATATCAATCAATATTTTTAGGAATAGTTTACACTATAATCTCTTTATTGACTGCCGTATTTGTCCAGGTAATAATCGACAAGTATATACCGGAACAGTCAACCTGGAAAATATTATATACCGGGTTATTTTTAATCATACTCCTGGTAGTAAAAGTAATGGCAGGTTTTTTAAGACAGCGTTTTTTGGTTGAATTAAATAGAAAAATGAGCATAAGCATTAATGCTGATTTTATATCTCACATATTTAAATTACCAAAGAAATTCTTTGATACCAGAAAAACCGGTGATATAACTGCTAGAATAAACGATGCTTTGAAGATTCAACAATCAGTATTACAAATTACGGGTACCACTGTAATTGATTTACTAGTGATAACGGTTTCCTTTGTTTTCCTTTTTCATTTTTCAGTTTCCTTAGCATATATTGTTGTCTGCGCAGTTCCAGTCTATCTGGCGATGATGATTTACGGCTCCTTAAAACTAAAGGTTCATCAAAGAGAAGTAATGAAAAATCATTCCATTGTTGAAGCATCATATATTGACTCACTAAATGGCATTGACGCAATTCTTAGTTATAATGCATCTAATTATTTTTCGAAAATTAACAGATCGCATTTCAAGAAATTCCAAGAAAAAATAAAATCATTAGGTTTAACTCAAGCTAATTTATCATTTGCTTCGGAAGGATTTGGCACATCAGTATCAATTTCATTACTAATTTTTGGGGCTTTAATGGTTGTTCAAGAAGATATAATGCTTGGTCAAATGATGGCATCATTTTCACTTTTTGGCACTATAATGCCTTCTGTAAACAGCCTGGTAGGTTCTCTTGTCGGCCTACAAGGCGCTTCAATTGCTTCTCAAAGATTAATGGATTTATTTTTAGTTCAAACTGAAAAATCAGAGGGCAATGAAATGCAAACTGAATGGTCTGTATTAGAATTAAGAAATGCGAGTTTTGGTTGGAATGTAAGAAATCTTTTATTCAGAGACGTAAATATGAAGCTTCCGAAGGGTAAAATTTGCGGGCTATATGGTCCCAGCGGAAGCGGAAAAAGTACAATTGTTCAAATTCTCCAAAGGAAGTATGAACTTTCCGAAGGTCTACTGCTTCTGGAAAATGTAGATGCTAACACTATTACTTTAGAAAACTACAGAAAATTTGTGGCTGTTGTTCCTCAGAATATTAAAATATTTAATAGCACCTTGTTAGAGAATATATTAGTTGGAAGAAAACTTTCATCTGATGACGAGCTAAATTATAAGATTGAGAGCCTAGGTTTTAATGATTTCTTCACAAGATTTGAGAATGGTTATTTTACACAATTAGGTGAAGATAGCCGACAACTTTCAGGCGGGGAAAAACAGGTAATCGCATTAATTAGGGCCATGTTTAATAGACCAAAAATTTTGATAATTGATGAGGGATTAAGTGGATTGGATCCCGACTTAGAGATCTTGATATTTAATAAGCTAAAAGAATATTCCAAAAATAATTGTATTTTAATAATTACGCATAATAGTAAGACACTAGAAAAATGTGAGCGTATTTACAGGTTTGAGAATGGGAAAGTAAAACTTAGTGCGACTAATAATTCTCGGGAATTTCAATGAAAGCAAAAATATTAAGCATAATCAAAAATGAAGAGATTAAAAACTGGCAAATATTTTTGCTATTGGTTGTATTTAACCTCTTCTTGGCAATTATTATGGATACTTTTTTTATGACAAAAGAAACATATCAAACTTTACTTTCATCACGGTGGGAAAGCTACCAAATTGACAATTTTTACATGATGATAAAGCGTTATTCGATATATAATTATTTATTGGTTCCCTTTATATTAATAATCAGAGCAATAACAGTAGCAATGTTAATTCAGCTTTTCTTTTTATTTGGTAACCACAATTTGAAATTTAAAGAAGTTTTTAGAATTACATTATTTGGCTTAATTGTTTTGTCATTAGGATCTTTGATTAAGATGATGTGGCTTATTTCTATACCGAAGGAGCAAATAACGCATAAATTATTGGGTATTATGCCACTTTCGTTTTCTAATTTAGTTAATATAGATGAAGTAGATAAGCTAATGGTTGGAGTTTTGAATAGTGTTAACATTTTTGAACTTATTTGGTTATTAGTGATTGGTTTCCTAATAAGAACGCTTTCTAATATTAAATTTACAAAATCAATATTATATTCTTTTGGTGTATGGATTATGATTTTTTTGTTTCAAATGGGGTTTGCTTTGTATTTAACAAGAGTATTGAATGCCTAATAATGAGAAAAATAAATATTCAAAAGTATTTCAGCATCTTATTGCTTTTACTTTTCTAATTTCGGCAATTCTCAAGCTGATTGATTTTGAAGCTACTTCTTTGATGTTACAAAATATTTTTTATGTTGATATTGTACTTACTAAAACTATTTTATTTTTACTTATAATTATTGAATTATCTATTTCAGCTTTTTTAGTGTTCAATATTTTTCGAATGTCTACAAAATATGCTCTATTCTTTCTATCAGTTATGTTTATTGGTTTTAATTTAGTATTAGCTTACAAAGGCATTGACAATTGCGGATGTTTTGGGGCATTTATAAAACAAGCACCCTTTGTCGGTATAATTAAGAATATTGCAATAATTGGTATGATTTATAAAATATAGAGTAAAATAGAAGAAATGATCAAAAAAATCATAATTATATCATTTTTTGTTGTGTTTGTTGGAATTACAATTTGGTTCTATGTTGAATCTCTTACTACATATGAGATATCTTTAGGAAACGATTTGCCTTCTTTTAATTACCACGATTCATATGGGACAAAATCAATTGATGCAAGCCACACGGGCCAACTGGTTATAGTCATATTTTCTATTGATTGCCCGCATTGCAACACCTTATTGTCAAATCTCAATAAAAATACCGGGAGACTAAATAATGTGAGTCTTTATCTTCTTGCTAAAGAAGCAAATCTATTTGACGAAATAAAGAATAACCAATTAAATAATGTATCCAATCTATTAAAAAAAGACAATGTGTTCTTTGGTTTCATAAAAAGCGAAGTAGCTAAAACCAAATTTGGAGCTAGGGTAGTTCCTTCAATCTACGTATTTGATATAAATAATAAACTTAAAAAGAAATTGAAAGGATCAGTTAGTATAAATGAGATTATAAATTAAATATAAGCTTAAATATGAAGTCCGGAATGATTATTTGAGCCGTGATCAAACAAAAATAAAAAAGGAGGTAAACATGAAAGTATTAGACGAAATTCAGACATCACAGATTACTGGTGGTGGAATGGAATCATGGATGAGATACGGTACTCCTGCTGAGCAGCAACTCCTATGCTCAAACTTGTACGGATTTCTTATTAGCCAGGATATTTATTTTTATGAGATAGTGCAAAACGAATATTGGTATGACGCTTATGTATTCTGCGGATTAGACGGAGACTTATAATTTCGTTGAAAATGATGCCCAGGTATGAAGTCCGGAATGATTAGCTGGGCTTATATTAAACATAATCAAACTAATGGAGCTGAACATGAAGAAACTAGATGAAACACATACAGCGCAGATTAATGGCGGCGGAATGGAATCTGGTGATCCATTTCTATGCAATAGATTATATGCATTTCTTCTTTCTCAAGATACCTGGTGGTATATAAAGATTTCCAATGACTACTGGAGTGATTGGGAAGCTTGTCCACAATATGTAGATGATATTTAATTCAATTTAATGATTATGCTCAGCTATGAAGTCCGGAATGATTAACTGAGCTATTTTCAAAATTTCTTTAATTGGCCGTAATTTACTTTTTTGGTAAGCAACGGTATTGATTTATGAAGGTATGATTGTAATTATGAAAAAGGTATTAATTATTTTTTCTGCAGCCGTTATTCTGATTATTGTCTTCATACAGATAAAAAATGTTACTAGTGCTCGTTCTGATACAATAGAGCTAGCGATTGAAAATCGTTTTAAGATACTTGATAAAGAAATGGATTTGCACTTGCAGCTAATCGGACGAAAAATACCAGTAAATTCAGAATCTAAAAGTAACAAGATAGTTTTTGTTCAGCTTGATAAAAATAATAAGACCTATGATTTCAGAAAAGATCTACAATCTGCTATGGAATACTATATTGAAAAAAGAGAGGATTCTTTAACATTGGCTGGACTCGATCTTCTTTATTTAAAAAGAAATGAAAGTTATCCTATTCTCACTATCATTCGGGAAAACTTTGAAGATGAGATTGAAATAACTACAGATTCATTAGATCTTTTTAGCATTAAATTTTCGTTGCCCGAAAGGGGAGCTATTGTACTATTACTTAATAACAGCAATGTATGTTTATATGCATACTATCTGGAACAAAACAACGCTCGTAAAATACTAGAAAATTCGCCTGTGATTTTTAATTTAATAAAGAATTTAAAATGAAAAAAAGAAATTGGTTTATAAGCGGCATAATATTGTTTGCAATCATAGCCTTAGCATCAATCTTTATATACGATAATAACTTTTCCAGTGAGAGCCAAATCCTAGAGATGATTAGCCAAAATAGGGATGATGTAATTTATTATTGCAAAGTTAATAATCTAGAGCCAAGAGTCTATATAAGTATTATTTATGGTGAGCTACATAGTAATTTCAATTTTTTTGATGGTTTTGATGATGTAAGGGCGGAGTTTGGTTTCGATCCATCAGCGGGTTTCGGACAAATGAGGGTCTCAACATTTATGTGGCTCGAAGAAAATTTTGCGGATGGAAAAATAATTACTAAAAGCCGGAACAAAAATGAAGTTGTTCGGAAAATTTTAAATGATAAAACAAACATTGCTTATACTACATTTTATATAAAATTGATTAGTGAGAAACTCCTAAGTATTGATGGCAAACCGCCTACTGTTAAGCAGCTTGGCTCCCACTACAGCCTTGGAATCGATCATGGTAAAAGAAAAATTAATAAAGACTTTACCAGCCCGGTTGGAATAAATGCTGAAAAATTCTACTATTCAAGTAATCTGATTGATATTTACCCAAGAGATTTATGAAATCAAAAACATTTATCAGATCGATTTACGGTATTACAGGTATTCTATTATTATTAACAGTATTCATTTTCTTTAAAGATACTTTCTACCAAAAAAGCTCCATTCCTCCAGTTGTGCTATTAAGATGTGACGATATTGGGATGAGCAAATCAGTAAACGAAGCTGTAGAAAAACTTGCAGCGATGAAAATTCCGATTTCTGCCTCAGTTATTGTTAATTCCAGCTACTACAACGAGGCAATAGAGATGTTGAAACGACATCCTGAAATTTCAGTTGGTGTTCATCTTGCCTTTACTTCCGAATGGGAAAACGACAGGTGGAAACCTTTACTACCCGCTGAAAAAGTAAAAAGTTTGGTTGACAGCAATGGATATTTTCTCCCCTCAAGATTTTCTCTAATTAATGCTAATCCTGATACACTAGAGATAGAGGCTGAAGCAGAAGCTCAGATTCAAAAGATATTAAAATCAGGGATAAAAGTTGACTTTATAGATTCGCATATGTATTTCTTATATTCATCAATTTGTGGCAAAATGTTAAGAAGGCTTGGCGAAAAATACAATCTTTTGGTTTCACGGATGAACAACGAACTATTGATCGATGATTTATACAAAGTGGACGGGGAAAATAAAACGAGTAAATATATTGATATACTCTCAAGCTTGAATAATGGTGAAACATATATAATTGTTTTGCATATAGCTTCATACCCTGAGGAACTTAATTCTATGAGAGACCTGAACAAACCTTTATTTACTAAAAGCGGAGAGAGTTATTACCGTGAGTTTCAGGCAGTTATTTCCAAAGAAGCTTCTCAACTTATAAATAAAAGAAATATTAGCCTTATCACTTATTCTAATTTTTTTGGTAGAAGTAAAAGTGAAGAAAATTAATCTATATCTACTCGGTATCGCTGTATTAACTTTTGCTGTTATAATTTATTTGAGCTTTTTTAATTTACCAAATTACGAATGCACCGAAAACTTTAAAGTAATCTCTCGAAATGAATGGAAAGCAAATCCTCCCTTAGATACTGCAGATGAAATTTCTTATGAAATGGATTTGCTAAAAGTTTTAAAAAATATCGTAATACATCACTCTGCTTTTTCAGGAAATTTTGGAGTAGAAAACATTCAGAGCTACCAACAGGATAACGGATTTAACGATATCGCTTATCATTATCTAATTAGCAAAGACGGAAAAATTTTTGAAGGACGGAATATAAATATAGTTGGTGCTCATGCAGGTGAAACATTGGAAGCCAACAATTTAGCCGACAGCATAAGAAAACATTTGGATGCGAAAAATATTATTGAAGCATATAAACTTGACCCCGATTACGGCTCTATTGGAGTTTGCCTAGATGGTAACTTTGAAAAAGAAAAGCCAACAAGTTGTCAAATTAGAAGTTTGAAAAAACTTTTGTCGGACCTGATGCAAAAATATAATATTGATAAAAATAATATTATGCTTCATAATGAAGCTAGAGAATTACTAATTGTTCAAAAAAAATTACAATCTGTTAAGGATGAGACCGTTTGCCCCGGTATATTTGGAGCTAATGCAATAAAAAAGGCACTTAAAGAAATAAAGTAAACATCTGCACTAGCTGGAACTGGAAAGCAAAAAACTAATATAGAATATACCTCAAATTAAAATTATTGTGAAAATTACTTCTTATCTATTAAATTGAAATTAAAGTAAAACTAGTCCGCGAAAGGTCCCCAATATTTTACTTCAATGGTTGGGATTTTATCTAATGAAGAAGAAACCGATACAAACTATTTTACTGTCTTGGACGCATTCTGCGATTAGACTTCTTTATTAAAAAGATAGATTCATAGCAAACAATAGCGATCTAACTAATTCTCAATTGTTGTAAATATCAGTGAATTTGTGTAAAGTTAGTCTTAGAATAGCCTCAGCCTACCACAGTGTGACGATCTTTGTCACATATTAGAACCCCTAATATTTTGTGGCGGCTGAGGCTTATTATATCACAAATTTCGTTACACTATTGTCGAATCTTACGCCGGATAATTTAGAAATCGTTCGAAGAAATGAAAGATCGAATTGGGTTGCAATTTTCTACCAATTTGAAAATAAATAACATCTATCCTTCTTGTAAATCAACTTTATAAGAAGGGCATTCTCCAGGTAAGAACTTTGAATTAGCAGTATTAAAAAAGTTGTGCTAATTTCCGTCATGCTATTTATTGTTATTTGCAATTTTACCCTTCTCATGTGATAGATAAAATTCAAATTAACTGTGTGTCTAATGTGGGGTCATTATATGAGTAAATCATCGCTCCTCCTTTATCTTTTTTTTTCTTTTCTTTTTGTGGGGTCATTGTCTGCCCAAAATAGTCGTGCCCGTGACTATGGTATAATCATCGGCAAATACGAAACCGGGAAATTAAATTCTATAACCGATGTAGCCGGTGTAAAAGTCGGGCATACTACATTAGTCGACGGCAAAGATAAACGAACCGGCGTTACGTCAATACTTCCACATGACGGAAACATATTTCAGCAAAAAGTGCCTGCAGCAATTTATATAGCAAACGGCTTTGGTAAACTTACAGGCTATTCACAAGTAGAAGAATTAGGGAATATCGAAACACCAATCATTTTGACGAACACGCTTTCCGTACCCACTGCCGCCGATGCATTAATAGATTACACTTTATCATTCGAAGAAAATAAAAACGTTCGATCCGTTAATCCTGTGGTTGGCGAGACTAACGACGGAAGACTTAACAATATTCAAAGCAGGTATGTTAAAAAAGAGCATGTGCTGCAGGCAATTAAAAATGCACGAACCGGTAACTTTGAAGAAGGCAATGTCGGCGCAGGAACAGGCACAATATGCTTTGGGTACAAAGGCGGAATAG
>JANQLA010000550.1 GCA_028280855.1 Melioribacteraceae bacterium | reverse complement strand
AAAACCCCATGCTGCGCTTGGGTTGTCGCCCGTCAGCTGTTACTATAAAAAGTGTAGTTTTGTTTTCATCATATCCAACAGCGGTACGAGGGTTTAGATCTAAAAAACGTTTCGATTTCATTCCATCTCTACCTATGTAGCTACCCGGTATCGTTGCTTTGTAAAACAATGACGGCAATCCACCGGTCATTGTTTTAATATTTCCTGACAAACCAGAGAAATCAAAAATAACTTTCAAAGTATCATCTAATGCATTTTGATTATCATATTCGAAGAGCAAAAAGCTATTATCAGTTTCAATCGAATCCGGCATTACAAATCTTCTATCAAAAATTAGTATCTCTTGAATGTTGGGGTTTATTTTACCATCATATAAAAATTTTGCATAATTTTTATCGGAACGTTTCTTTATGAAGCCTTTCCAATGGTGTGTAAATAATCTTGACGCTAAAGTTGTATCATTTGCGTTAATTCCTTTTACGTTTAATCCCTTTGATAGGAATTTAAAGCGACCTATTGTGGGTTTATTATTATTTGCAAAAGCGATTTGAGTTCTTTTAAGATTAACCGCCTTTACAATCTCACCATTGGCAATAATACTGTTTTGAGCCTGCATCGGCTTGTTACCAAAAAAGTCGGCGTTAATCCCTGCAAGTATCTTGTCTCCTTTTTTCTGCTTCCGTGCTATCAAGTCTGAAGTTCGTTCGCCTCCCAGGTTTAGTCCCCCGTTGGCAACGGCTACATCAATACTTATAGTAGTATCAAGCAAATCAATAGTAAGAACATCAATGACAACAGGTTTTGCCGTATCGGCCAATTTAACGTAAAAAACGCCATTCGAAACTTGCCTTGTTGCAAGCGTATCGTATGCATCAACAATTGAGGCAAAGACAAGCAATAACGCAATGATTATTCGACCTATCAACTATACAATTCCTTTAATTATTGCAGCGAACTGTTCATAAGCTTTATCGGTAAGATGTAATCCATCCTCAGTAAAGCCGCGCTTTAACGCATCATTTTCATCCCTGAAATTTTCTTGTATATCAAGATAATGGCAGCCAATCTGCTCGCTTAAAAATTTAATTTTATCATTAAGCATCCGAATACGATCATTTGGTCGTGGAGGATTATGTCGGGTAGGAAAAATCGGAAGCAAATAGATATTTTCATTTTCGAGATATTCACGAATGTTAAAAACAATTTCCTGGATATTATTTATAATATCAATATCGCCGAAACCTTGTGAAATATCGTTCGTACCGATACAAAGAAAAGTATAATCGGGCTGAGGCTTGAACCAGTCAACATTAATTCTATTCAATAAATCCAAACTGTTGTTACCGGAAACTCCCGCATTTTTTACTTCAAACCCTTCCAAATATTTTGATGCATCAAATTGTTCGATAATCGAATCACCGACAAGTAGTAATTTATTCATAATTAACCCTTCATGTAATCGTAAATTTGTTTTGAAATATTTTGCTGCCACGTTTTTCCAGTAGTATCATCTTCAACATTACCGGAAAGCAGAACAAGAATATACTTTCTTCCGTCGGCCAGGTATACAATTCCCGAGTCATGCCGCACACCCGTTATCCAACCTGTTTTATGGGCAACTTTCACATCGTCCGGTAACAAAGCCGGTATAACATCACGGTGCTTTTGATCGAGCAAAATTTGCAACATGTCCTCGCAAGCATGAGGAGACACAACTAAATCTTCGGCAATTGCTTTATATATAATTGCAAGGTCGTACGCTGTTGTTGTATTACTAAGCCCTTGTCGATATGCTTTAATATCTTCAACGCCTCGCAGAACCTGAATATCGTTAGCGCCAATCTGCCTCATAGTTTCGGTTACATTTACGGCGCCTACCATGTCTATAAGAATATTTGTAGCAAGATTACTGCTAACCGTAATCATTTCATATACAAGCTGGTATATAGTTCGCTTCTTACCCAGATATTGGTAAAGGCTGTCACCGCTGTCTTCCTCAATGTCCATCGAATACAAACTGGAATCAACAATACTTCTAAATTCATTTTTAACTAAAATCGAATCGTTAAGCGAAAATTTTCCTGCATCCGATTGTTTATAAACCTCGATCATAACCGGTGTTTTCATCGTACTTGCCGCGTGCATAGATTCACGCGCATTTATAAAAATCTCATCACCTGTTTGTAAGTCTATAAACGCAACGGCAAATAATCCGCTATCATCCGGCATGTTTTGCTTGATTTTTAACTCCAATAAATTGACATCCATTTTACTCTCGCAAGAAATAAAAATAATTGAAACCACGGATACAAATATAACTTTGTAAATTTTATTCATCAGTCAACTCCAAAAAGTTTTTTCATTTCGTCATCATTAATGGATTTAATCCTGTCGTTCTCATCGTCCGGGTTATCATTTTCCATTAGCTGAGTTGCAAAAGATTCACTCTTGATTACCTTACAACTGCTCACCCTTGCGAACTGTGCAACATTGTTATCAGATGTAACAACACATATTGTCTTGGGGTTCTTCATGACCATAATTTCATGCTTTATCCATTCATCGGCAGATTTGTTTTTCGAATACTCAAGCTTTACTTTATTAGTTTTAATAACGTCTTTGCGATGCCCGTCAAAATGAAGAGTAACGGTGAACTTTTTTCGTATAAAATACCTATCAACCATTAGTGCAAGATTAGCACGGGTATCATCGCTCTTTATTTTGCGAAACTCGTTATACTTGTTCAGTTTGCCAAGTAAGTTGTTTCCGTCTATTATGTAGTGTTTTATCATGTGCTTGACTTACTGCCACCAGGTCTTAAACTCGTCGCTAAATATTTTGGAGTGATGAATTAAAAAATAACAAAATTCCAAATGAACTTTTGATATAATCAGAAAATTGCTATATAAAACCGTTCAAGGATGCTAGCTAACTTTAGGTAGATCTTTGATAAGAACATAAAAGTAGTTCAACAAGAAGATAAGTGTTGGGCCAACTAACACTATAGCTACATTTCTCTTTGATTAGGTTCGAAATCTCCGATGCACAAGATTATCTAATTAACAACATTTTCCTCACCTTCACAAATTTTCCTGTATTCATTCTAATTAAATACATACCCGAAGCTACATGCCTTCCAAAATTATTTATACCATTCCAAACTTCTCTATACTTACCGGGTTTTAATTCCTCGTTAACAATAGTATATATTTCACGGCCAAGAATATCATATATTTTCATTGTAACTAATGAATACTGGGGTACATCAAATTCAATGGTAGTCGAAGGATTAAAAGGATTAGGATAATTTTGATGAAGTGAAAAAGTTTTTGGTAACTCATCAGTTTGCTCAACACCAGATACAACATCTATTTGCACGTCAAACGAATCCGGTAATGTTTCTACATTACCGGCACCGTCGTGAGCGATGCTGTAAAAACGGTAATTATGATTTCCAGCTTGAGGTTCAAAATTAGCAGAAGTGTCCGCTGTGTTTCTTAACCATGCTGAGAAAGGCTCATTATCTTTTGATACATATATTGAGTAATTAACAATTCCCGAACCAACATCCGAACCGCTCCAATTAACCTCAAAAAAAGATGAGTCTGGAAATTGGGTTGTTGAAATTACATTACTTTCCGGTAAGTCGGCATCTATGGTATTGAATACTTCATTTGTCACTAAAGGAGCGGGTGGAATATCAACTTCAAAATCTATTATAGCTTTGTTGCGAATAACAGTACCCGTTTGCAGATTGTCTTTAGGTTCAATCGAAAACGAAAACCATCCTTCTCCTTTTGGCGCTACTTCGTCTGTATTAGGCGGAAGCATATCTGCATAATCGCCGGTGTAAGGGTCAACACCTTTTAGTAGTACGGAAACTATCCCGGTAGTTTCATCAAATTCGCATTCAACTTCAACAATTGTTTGGAAATCCGGTCTTAAGTCAACTGTAGTAGAAAAGGATTTTGAATTACCCGGTGCTGATATATTTTTTTCACCAATCTGAATTTTGTCAAACGAAAAAGTTGACCAGCTTAATGTTGTGTCAAGTTGGTCGGTAATTAATACTTCTTGTGCGGCAGCAGTAGCAGCTTCAAGGTTTTCAAAAAATATTTTGTAATTCATACTATTGTTTGTAATAAAATTTGTAACTAGACTATCGTTTTCAATATTTGTTGAATACCCGGTTGGGCCAACTTTTTCGTTAGGATCCCATGAGGTAACTATGTTTGGGCTTAGTTCTGCATAAGAAACTAGTAGTTTAGATTCAAAACGAAATCCATATTTACAAGTTAATTTATAAGCAACAGAGCTTTTAGGTATCAACTTTCTTGGTAACTCACCTGTCAACCATTTATAAATATATGCGGGCAAGGTTAAACAATCAATTTCTGGGAATTCTTTTATTCCTGCACCATCTCTATATGCTTCAATTGTAGCATGTGTGCAATTCCAAAAATAAATATTGTATTCCCCCCTTGATGAATCTGCTTCAGTTGTCATCCATCTCTTTAATTTTATTTTTTGATCGGAATTTAGGGGTATCTTGACGTAGTAAGCAGTTAGTCTTCTTTCTTTTATTCTTTCTAATAAAGATGTCCAAGAATTAAACTTATAACCTGAAGGGCCATATTTGGGATGGTTCTCACCAAAAACCCATCCATCTTCTGTTTTTATAAGTATTCCACTATGCGTTTTTGATCCAGAATAGATTATAAATGCTCCATCCATATCATCAGTTGGTTGTATCATGGCTGTATCAACCGGAATCCCTTTCAAAGGTCTATTAAGCGTAAAAGTTGTTTTATTGTTTTTCTCAAGCCCCTCAATTAATGGGCTGGGAGGAACAAAACACATGCATCTGACTTTAACTTTATCAAATCCTTCAATAGAACGAACATCTATTGGTAAAGATAATGTTGATAAGGACTGTAAATCTAACATAACGAAATCAAGTGTGTCATTTTCAGAAATAGGTATTTCATATTCTAGTGCAGAAGTTATATCTGAGTTTAATAAGGCGCCTTCGGTAAAAACTCTAATTAAAAGTCGCTCTTTAGATACATTACCCAAATTTTCGACTGTGATCTGGTACTCAGATGTTCTGCCGACACGAATAGTATTTCGTCCCGTAATATCAACTTTAATATCTTCAATAGTTCTTTCAATACTGAATCCATTTGTTAACTCTACAGAGTTCCCACTTGGATTAATAACAAATAAATTCCAATCCCCCAGATTCTTATTTAATAAATCAAATGTTGCAATCAATTCAGTCCCGTTATCTTTGCCTGAAACTAAATACGCCTCTATATCTTCTTCCCCGGACTTTTTCAAAAACACTCCGGCATTAGGGTCTAAATTATTACCTAATATATTAATTTTGATTGTTCCGGTATTCCCTCCTCTGTTAGGCGAAATGGAATTAATTTCAGGATTTGCAACCTTAATTACCGATGTAACAGTAGTTGCTACAAGCTGTTCATCACACCAAATTCTTGCATTAGAAATTATTTCTGTTTCGTTCGCTAAACCTTCTTCAACCTCGGCAGTGAACGAGATTGTATTCAACTGTGAATGGCTCTCTAAA
>JANQLA010000496.1 GCA_028280855.1 Melioribacteraceae bacterium | reverse complement strand
GGATTAGCGGCTTATCATTTTCAAGTAAAGAAGCCTAAATTGAATTTGAATCTAGAAAGTGGTTTAGTGATTGCTTAATTATTATATCGAACTCAGGTTGTAAAATAAAACTATTGTACGACTACTATCGATTAGCTTCATGATGTTGTATTAATACAGCATCACGGTAACCAATAGCGTGGTGCGATCCGCCTGCAAGTACTTAACTCCATCGTAAGCTTACTTTTCAATTAACTATAGATGAAATTGTAAGCAGCAAGAAATAAATATTTTCTTTTTAAAGTGATCTTCCTTAAGTTTCTTGGTGGTAATAGGGCAAAGAGAGTTTATCACTTACCACAATTTTCTAATGTCTGTTTACGCAGATTTAACATAGTGATTCAAAAAACGTAAAGGCAATAATCTTTCAATTACATTATAAGTTGCTTGGATGTTTTATTAATGAGCCGACAATCTCAAACAGCAGAGAGAACTAGTTTTATTTATAGCGTGAGTTATTGTCAATAATCGTTTGAGTAATAAGGCAATACCAATTGACGCAATAAACTATTCATTAAATATAAGGAGTCCGGAATGAGTAACAGTTATAAAAAAATTCGTTTTATAGGTTATGCTATTCCCACTACGCCTGCAAAACTGGTATCTATTGGAAATCCTAACGGGCCTGGAGCTGTTGCAGGAACTTATTTAGCTAATCCCGATATTCAAACCGATATGAACAATCGCATTGCAATTATGAAGAATGCAGTTGATATTGCCAAAAGCCAACTACCGGCAGGTGAAAACGACGTAATAAATGTCTTTGTAGCGCCTGAATTTTATTTCCACGGAACCGAGGGGCCTTATATTTACAGCACACCTTCCGAGGACCCTGTTGAAACATTGCGGCAACAGCTTTTAGCAACATTTAATGCTAACGACTATCCCAACTTGACTTTTATCTGCGGCAGTGCAATTACAACAATGATTAAAAACATTGATGAAGTATACGGTTCTACTTCCGCGAAAACACGTAACAGCGTTGTGCAAAACTTATCCGAGCAATGGCTTGCTTCATTCGGCCCGTTAAAGGATGTAATCTTTGATATGCTGGTTAACTTTATTAAGAACTGCCATTCTTACCCAAACTGCGAGGTGCGTAACCGCAGCGTAATTGTAAGCAACATTCCCATTCGCACGCCCGAAGTTGATAACCCAACCAACCTGATGACTACTGAAAAGTATTACGTTTCCAACGAAGATTTTCTTCTCTATGACGTAACCGGGAAACAAGTTATCACGGAGCAAATGACGGCTTACCCGACTATCGACTTATCGGCAGGGGATGCAAAACAAAGTGCATTCGACAAGTACGCAATCTTCAGGCAAAACGATATCGATCCAGCTAATCCTATAGCTACAACAGTTACGGACTACGGTATAGAGATTTGCCTTGATCATAGTGATACCAGGCTAAGGCGTAACATTGATAATGAACCTTCATTAATCGGCGGTATACATGTTCAGCTAATACCTTCCTGCGGTATGCAAATTGATTTACCAAGTGTTGCGGCCGACAGCCAGGGATTTGTTTTTAACTGCGATGGACAGTATGCGTTAAATAATAATCCCAGCGGGCTGGGCATAATAAATCAAGTGAATTGCCTTTATGCAAATTATATAGATGGAAGCAACAGCGCTTATGCGGCTCACTCGCAACTAGCTCGTGTGCTGGATCCGGCGACTGGCGGCGACCCAAATGCGCAGCGGTCTACAAACGCAACCTTTGAATCATTGGATGAAAATAACATTAGTGTGTTTAATGTTACGGAGCCAGCCGGACTTAATGATTACTTTGCAGGCGGTCCCGGACAGATACACATTTACGGATTGGACGATCCATATACGCTTTATCCGTAAAAGGATTTTACACATTTGTAAATTGTAGTTAGCTGTTAACAACTTTTCGGCAAATTTTCGGTGTCGATCATAAGCCGGATAATCTATATATATGTTAAAAAAGTATTATAAGAAGGAGTAATTAACATGGATGCCGAAGTTTCAATTAATGATACTACTACAGTAAAGCTTGCTCAAGAAATTATTAATAAGCGTGCAAAGAATATTAAAAAGCTGCTGGTGCCCTCGATTTGGGGAGAGAATACTGCAAATGTGTTTTACAAAACTTATCAAAATTCAATATTAACAACTGCGGAATACCTACCCGAGTTTTCAGAACATGAATATCATTCTTATGCAGGAACAGGGGGCTGGGGATGCTACGGTCCACCGCAAAAGTTTCCGATTCCTGAAGACGAATACTACCCTTACTCATTAAGTCCAATGTGGATTAGGGATGCATGCGCACTGTATCACGGTTATCTTGGAGTTTTTTCTAATCCCGAATTAAACGGAGAAGAAGAAAGTTCCGAAGAAACTACTTTACAGACAAAAGCCCTCGGCCGGTTTATTGAAGGTTTGATTAGAACGTGCTGCTTATTCTTAACCAGGAAAGAAGAAAATATTACGGCGCATGCATTTAATAGATGCGGTAGTGTCGATTCCGCGGGTAAAGATTTTGAGCCGGATTCGTTAGCTTATGTAATTTTTCTTGCAGCTGATTATGAGAAGGCATCCGGGCAAAGCAGTCACCTGGATTTATTATTTTGGAAAACTGTAAATAAAGTCGTGGAGATTCTTTCAGACGAAAAGTATTTAATCCCTTTGGGAAGCGATATTGCGATGATTAAAGTCCCGACCCGGCCAAGCGATGATCCTGTGTTTAGGTATTTCAATATTCCCGTAAATGCATTTGTAACGGCAATGATGGATAGAGTTATTGACCTGGCCGGCAAATATTCGGTTGATGTATTTCATTTCGAATCAGCAATATCTTTGAGAGACAAAATAAGAAAGGCATTGGCTACTCCGGGTATCGGAATTTTCGATTATGGAGATTATAAAAAAATATTTCCCTTTGAAACGGATGCGGGTTACAAAGAAAACAGGGGATCAATATTCATGGATGACTCCGGAATTCCATCTTTGCTGTCTTTACCATACATAGGGTTTTGCACGCCCGATTTTCACAAGGACACATATGAAACCTATTTAAACACCAGGGAATTCCTGTTAACAACTAACAATCCATTCTTTTTCGAAGGAGAAAATTACAAAGGAATCGGTAGTCCGCACACAGAAAATAAAGGATATACAAATTCACAGAAAATTCCCAGCTACGGTTATGGAAACCAGCATAAAGGTGTTTGGCCTATGGCGATTATAATGCAGGGAATGACTGCTACTGACAAGGATGAGATTAAGCGTTGTTTAAAGATGGCAGTTGATTCAACCCAATTTGAAGGTATGAATCCTGATTATGGTTGTGATTATGCACGATATTTTTCTACCGGTTGGCGAAAGGAACGATCGGCAGAGTGGTTCAAAGAAAAATATCCTAATAAAGACTATATACGTGAAAGTTTTGAAGCTAAAAAACCCCAAAAGATTACACGCGGGTGGTTTGCATGGGTCAATTCTCTTTTCGGTGAATGGATTGAGAAAATGGTGTGCGATGGAACATTATCAACTTAATTACACGAATGAATAAATTATGGTTAGTTCGCTCGAGGATTTTTCCAATAGGCGAACGTGTTTTTAAACTGAATTAAAATTCCATAGAAATTTTTGTTCATTGTTATAGTATTAGGATTTATGTTTCCCGGTATCTGCTTGAATTTTTTCACTGATAGCTAAAATCTTAACTCAAATCGGAATCGACTCAATATTAATTATATTTGCTTATTCTTTTTTTCAATAAACCCTGCAGCAGATACATTGTATGAAAAACAAACTTGATATCAACACTTGGAACCGCCGGGAGCATTTTGAATTTTTTAAAAATTTTGACGATCCTTTTTTCGGGATAGTATCCGAAATAGATTGCACAATTGCATATAATAAATGCAAAGAAATCGGTGCGTCATTCTTCTTGTATTATTTGCATAAGTCTTTGGTTGCTGTGAATGGAACAGAAGAGTTTCGCTACCGCATTGAAGGTGACGATGTTGTATGCTACGACGTCATAAGCGCATCGTCAACTTTGGGGAGGGAAGACGGAACTTTCGGATACTCGAATATTGCGTATTCAAGGAACTTCGATGAATTCGCGGAAAATGCAGCAAAAGAAATTGAGGCTGTAAAAAATTGCTCTGGTATTAGGCTTAACGAAGAAGCAAAACGATTGGATACCATTCATTATACATCCCTTCCATGGTTTAAGTTAAGCGCTATTAAGCACCCAATGAGTCTCCAACGTAAAGACAGCGTTCCGAAAATTGCCTTTGGTAAATACTTTGAATCGAATGGTAAAAAGCTGATGAACATTGCTGTTAACGCACATCACGGATTGATGGACGGACTGCACGTCGGTAAGTACCTGGGATTATTCCAGGA
>JANQLA010000279.1 GCA_028280855.1 Melioribacteraceae bacterium | reverse complement strand
TTATCAGGAAGCCCGTTGATATTGCTTACCGTAGTTGACTGGTAATATGTTCCCGGTAAAAGTTGAATTATATCCTGCGCCTCAGCCCTGTTTAGCGCTTCTCTGACAGATTGAATCGCAGTACCCGGAGAATCGCCCGACAAAGAGTTATCACCATCGGGGGAAACGTAAATTTCTTTTGCGCTAATATTTGAGCAACAATAAAGCAGCAGAAACATTTGCAGAGTATAATTCAATAATGCCATTATATTATTTATCCGACTCAGCGAATCTATAATTATAATAGGCAGCTAAAAAGCGCATCCCAAACGCTGTACCAACGTCGCGTTGAGTTATCCAAAGTTTCCCGTATTTTCTTCTCGTTCGCAAATTGATCAATGAGCCGGCAAGGTTTTCATCCGGATGATCAATTGAATACCTGTTACGAGTAATCCAATTAAATGATCTTTCTATATTATCTTTATACTCTTGACCAACGCCATAACCAACAAGTCGAATCCATAACATCCCTGCGAATGCAACAGCAGATCCCGTAACAGAGTTTTGATTTGATCGTCCGTCAAGATAATTTTTATAATATATTGTGCCGTCACCCCTCTGGTAGTTTAAGTATAAGTCCAATGTTTTCTTTGCGGCTTTAAGATACCTTTCGTCACCGGTTAAATCATAACCTTCCAGTAACGACTCAGCATACCACAAATTAAACCTCGGGTGAAATGTACCTTCATTTTTATGGTTAGGCATGAAGTCCATCCACAAACCTTCTTCACCCTGGTATTGCAGCAGGCTTTCACATAACTCGATAAACATTTCTTTATATTTCTCATCACCTGTAAATTCGTACATATCTTTAAATATCGAGCCTTCATTGTTGGGTCGCGCAACATCAAAAATATCCTGCTCTTCTTTATTCGGCCAGAACGGGCTGTTCTCTTTCATAACTTCGCCTGTTTCTTCATTAACTGAATCATAAAATAATTTGTATTCAGGAACGTACATATTATCCATCATCCATCTACCGGCGCTGGTTGGAACTTCTGCATATTTCTTGTTGCCGGTCTCTTTATAAAGGTTGAACAAACCTGCTGTGCCATCGGTTACGGTAGCAAACACAATACGGTTACCCGCATGATCCCCGTGAACAGCACGAACCATACCTTTAAGTTTAGGGTGATCGGTGATCAATAGAGAGCACCACCAGTCTCCCGCACGTTTTGCTTCCTCAAGCAAATTTTTGTCACCGGTAGTTCTATAGGCTTCTACAAGTCCGTAAATAAGTTGACCCGTGTGCCAGGCTTCCTCGTATGGATACCATTTGCCTTCAATCATGTTATAGTCGCATCGGGATTTTCCTTCTTCATCGAGGAGAACATTTACCGTATAATCGGTGAATCCCTTCAAGGCAGAAAATAGTTCTTGTTTGAGTGAATCTTCGTTTTGAGCAAATGACAAATCCAGAGCCGTAAAAATTGATATTAGTATTAAAACACGAATATTTAGATGCATTGGTTTTACTCCAAATAAACTATAGAATATTTTTGTATTAGAATCGTGCAACTATATTAGTCTTTATGATAATCCTTATATTATCTCAAAATATTTTAGAATTATAAAAGAGATTAAGACTAAGAGAAAGATAAAGGTCAAGAAAAATGAAAAAGCCATCTAAGTAGAATCTTAATCTTTATCCTAATCCTTATCTTAATTTACGCAGTGCGATTAAGAAAGGATTAAACTGTATTAATAACCAAAGAACTTTGGAATCATCATACTTAGTTCTGGAATATACGTTACAAGTAGTAATGATATAATCATTGCAATGAACATTGGTATCAACGGTTTGATAACCTTTGTAATAGGGAGTTCTGCTACTGAACAGCCTACAAATAATACACTGCCAACAGGTGGAGTGCATAAACCAATGCTAAGATTCATGACCATCATTATACCGAAATGAATGGGATCAATTCCCATCTGAATAGCAACCGGCAAAAATATTGGAGTAAATATTAATACCGCCGGGGTCATATCCATAAATGTTCCTATAAACAGCAGTATAAGATTTATTATAACCAGGATTACTATTTTGTTCTCAGACAATGCAAGCAGCACTTGTGCAACATTTTGCGGTATATTTTCATAAGCCATAACCCACGACATTGCCATTGATGTACCAACAAGCAGCATAACAATTGCAGTTGTTGACGAACTATGCAAAAGAATAGAGGGAAGATCTTTCCATTTTATCTCACGATATACCACAACCGATAGAACAAATGCATACAGCACCGCAACTGCAGAAGCTTCAGTAGCGGTAAAGTATCCGGCAACAATTCCCCCAATAACGATAATTATCAATAACAGACTTGGAAGCGCATCTAAGAATTTTTTAAATGCCTCACCAATTGTAAAATCAACAGTTACTTTATAATTATTTCTTTTTGCGTATACACCTGCAACAATCATTAAAGATAAGCCGATTACAATTCCAGGTATATAACCCGCAAGGAATAAAGCGGCAATTGAAACTCCACCGCTGGCTAATGAATAAACTATAAGGATATTACTAGGTGGAATGATTAGCCCTGTAGTCGCAGATGTAATATTAACAGCAGCGGAAAATGGTTTATTGTAACCTTCTTTTTCCATGACGGGTGTCATAAATCCGCCGATAGCCGAAGCAGCGGCTACGGCAGACCCGGAAATTGCGCCGAATAACATCGCGGCCATTATATTAACAAATGCTAATCCGCCGGGTAACTTACCAACAAGCACTTTAGCAAAATCGATTAACCTGCGCGCTATCCCGCCGCTATTCATCAATTGACCGGCAAGTATAAAAAACGGGATGGCTAATAAAGCAAAGCTGTCAAGCCCCGTTGCCATTCGCTGGGCAACTGTTGTAAGTGAAGGTAAAGTATTAATGCTAACCAGCATGGTAACTAAACTTGAAATACCAATGCTAAATGATATCGGTACACCTGCTGAAAGTAAAATCAGAAATGTTAATACTAATATTAAAACTTCGAGAATTTCCATAAATATCAACCTTTGAAATCATGCCTGCATTCAATACAAAATAATATCGCCGCTAAGGCTCCAAGACACGAAGATTATTTTAATAAACAATTTGTTGATTGCCAATAAACTATAAATCAGTAAATAAAATAAGAACTCAACCGAGTATGTTTTATTTATTTTCTTTTGCGTCTTAGCGCCTTCGGGGCTAAAAAGAAAAGCGCTTTTATATATAATTATTTCTTTTTACTAATTATTTCCAACTGTTCTTTTATAAATAGTAATGAATAAAACATCATCAGTATCCCGCTCAAAGGAAGAACTGCATAAACGTAACCAAGCGGTATCTGCATAGCCGCGGAAATTTGATTTAGGTGCAATGTAACATATACAAGTCTTATTCCACCTATTACCATAACAGTTAAAGAAAAGAAGAAAATACAAGATTGAATAAACAGTTCTAAATAAGTTTTTGATTTCCCTTTCAACTTTGTTAGCAAAAGGTCAATCGCTAAGTGCATTTTCTGCCCGGCAACGTAAGCCGCACCAAGAATCCCAATCCAGATCAACATATATCGCGCTAGTTCTTCAGTAAACGAGCTCGGACTTCCTAGTATGAAACGCGAAAACACTTGCCACAGGACATTAATAGTCATTGCAGCCATTATCGCTACTAAAATCCATTTTAATACTTTGTCGATGTTCGCCTTTATTGCTAACATATTATTTTACATCTCTTATTTTTTGAATTAACTCGTATACCTCTGGTTCACTTTTATATTCTTCAATGAGTGGTTTTACTTTTTCAACAAAGGGAGTTTTATCAGGGTATATAACCTCCACACCCGCAGCTTTCACTGCTGCTAATGATTCTTCTACAGATTCTTTCCATAATTTTTTCTGGTATTCATAAGATTCATTTGCGGCCTCCTGTAGCCATTGTTGCTGCTGTTGAGTAAGATCATTCCAAACAATGGTGCTTATAACAAGTACATCAGGTACCGCGGTGTGTTCATTAAGCGAATAATATTTACAAACTTCATAGTGCCGCGATAAGTAAAAACTGGGCGGATTGTTTTCGGCGCCATCAACAACACCCTGCTGAAGAGCAGTGTAAAGCTCGCCCCATGATATGGGCGTAGCTGACCCGCCAAGAGCATTAACCATTTTTACGGATGTAGGACTTTCCTGGGTCCGAATCTTTAATCCTTCGAGATCTGCCGGTGTATTGATTGGTTTATCCTTTGTATAAAAACTTCTACTTCCCGCATCATAAAAACACATGCCTCTTAACCAATACTCTTCTGTACTTAAGAGAAGTTGCCTGCCTATTTCACCCTCAAAAACTTTGAATTTATGAGCTTCATCTCTAAGTACAAATGGAAGTGAAAAAACTTTAAATATTGGCGCAAAGCCTTCCAGTACCGAAGCGGAAACTTTTGTCATTCCTAAACTGCCTATCTGAAGCAATTCAAGACACTCACGCTCCGTTCCAAGCTGCTGGCTAGGGTAAACCGAAACTTGTAATTGTCCTTTCGATTTTTCGGCTGCACGCTCTGCTAGGTAAACCATCGCTTTATGGACGGGATGTGACTGATCTAAGCCGTGGCCAATTTTTATTCTTTTAACAGATGTGTCGGAACTGCAACCAATTGTTGCAATTAGAAATAAACTTAACAGTGTAAGTAACTGCATTTTCCTGGTTACGATAAGCATTCGATTTATCCTATATTGGCTGAAATAATTCCCAACAAAAATATCAGAGCAACAAACAACATTGCCCAGCCAAAACCCGTAATATCAATCCTGTACTTCTTGAAAGAAAACTTTTTACGTAGGGATAAGATATCTACTACAAGCAAACTATGTCCCTGATCTTCTAAGGACTCGTTTGTTTTTTTCTTAGCAGATTCCGACTCGCCTTCTAACATAATATCTATCCCGGCTTCTTTTAATTTATCTTCTTCACCAACAGGCGTATGAAGAAGGGCATAAAACTTATTCAGAATTTTTTCCGGTTCAGGTTTTGTTAATAAGCTTACTATGATAAATGTTATTATACCCGCCGGAAGGTATGCTGCAATTTGATATTCTATTGCCCATCCTAATCCGAAAGAAAAATATGGACCTGTTAAAAACGTAACAAAAACAGCTACCCCTACACTTGCCCAAACTGCATACCTATTGGATCGTCTCCACATAACCGCCCCCCAAAACGCAATTCCAAAGTATGCAGTAATTTTCCATAAATATTTTATGCCTTCAACTACGGTTGGAATAGTAAGCGCTATTGTTACACCGCCAATTACAATAATGATCGATGCGATTCTCGCAATTTTAAGTTCTTTACCTGTATCAAGTTTTGTTTTAATAATTTTCGAATAAATATTGCGTGTAAACAAGGCCGAGCCGCCAACCATATAGTTATGACAAGCCGCCAAAACCGCAGCAGCCATTGCAGCAATCATCAAACCAATTAATCCGGAGGGCAATAAATTCGCAACCGCTGTACCAAAAGCTAACTCCCTGTTTTCATTTTCAAGTCCCGGGAATAACGCTGCCGCAAATACTCCCACGAAAGCCCATCCCAATGTAGCAAATCTCTTAGTGAAATTACCGTAAGTCCACCCCGACCGGCAGGCAACTTCAGTTTTACCGGCACCGCCAACAGCCATGTGATGAGGCTGAACTACTATTCCAACAAGACCATTGATAATTACTGCGATAATAAAAAATAAGGTAACCTCTTCAGGGGCTACAAAACTAAACATGTATTCGGGGAGCGTAGCTTTAACTTCAGACATTCCACCTGCAGCACTAATTGCAAACGGTATTAATAAGAAAGATAAAACTAGTATGAACATTCCCTGAATAAGATTTACTATAAGCGCGGACACTAATCCACCTAGCACGCTGTACGCAAGGAAGAAAAGTGTTAAAAATACAACTACTGCCGCTGTTGTAATTTCGCCACCTGTAACGGCTTCTATTGCCGTACCGGTTCCTTTTAAAATTAATCCAAGATTGATCATGAAAAACAATATACCCATGATCGTATAGGCAACACCAAGCTTTGCACCGTATCGTTCTTCGAAGAAGTCGCCGGTAGTTACATATCGAACACGTCTGAATATTGGCGCAAGTATCCAGTAAAAAGGAGTAGCAAACAACCAAACCCATTGATACCAGATGCCCGCGAGTCCAATCTGGTATGTAGCCCCGGAAACAGCAATTGCCTGATCAGTATGAGTACCGGCGCCAAAGGCGTTGGCAATCATCATCAACTTACTTCCCTTACGACCACCCATAAAATAATCACCGGATGACTGGACTTTCTTTTTCGTCCACCATCCCATATAAACGATTACGGTGATGTAAATCAAAATTACAAGGATGTCTAAAAGGGTTAAGCCGAATATCATATGGTTTTAGTTTGTTATAAATTATTATTTACTTAATAATGATTTTTTAAATGCTACTATGTCACCAAGACACAAAGAAGGGCAATATTAATAAAAATAAAACTCTTCATTTCTAAGTATAATTTCCTTTGTGACTTCGAGCCTTGGTGGCAAATATTTTTTTGCTCTTTTAACATACCGGTCACCAAGACACGAAGGGTTTTATTTAATTCTATTGTTAGTCAATTTATTTTTTTGGCTATAAGACTTCTAAGACCGGAAAGCCTGTTCTACATTACTAATCCTTAGAGTCTTAGGACCTTTGTCGCAATTGTTTTTTATTCGTTCCAAATTTCTTTTAGTTTGAACGCAACAGATTTAGGTAAACGCTCGCGTGTAAAAACACCTTTAAGATTCAGCATGACCCTTCTGAAATGCATCGGTGTACGGAAATCCGCGAAGTTCCAGATGTGCTCGCCAATTACGTAATCCTTTTTACGGAATAAATCTATGTACATCTTAATAATTTTTGTTTGATATTCTTCACTAAACATCTGATCGGACACAGCATGCATACCCGGAACGGTATCGGCCCCAAATTCAGTAACAAATATTGGCTTGCCATACTTGTTATAAATTTTATCCATCTCGCGTTCAAGGTAATCTAGAGCTTTATTAAGTTTACCTGGATGTTCATACCAACCATAGTACCGGTTAATAGTACATATATCGCTAAATTCGAAGACAGGGTCATCTATGCCAGCTCGTTGACAGGTAGGAACAGTAATCGGACGAGTAGAATCCATTGAACGAGTATAATCAAATATTTCTTTCCAGTATTCACGTCCTCGTCCGTCGTAGTATTCTTTTGCGCCAACAAGGTTAGGTTCATTACCTGCCGCCCACATGATAACTGAGGGATGATTGTAATCACGTTCAATTAATTTGCGCATAAATTCTTTGTGGTTTTTTTTAAGCGTGTTCTCGTTTGACACCCGCAAGTCCAGGCTAACAGCAGGCACCTCGTCTATTACCAGGAATCCTTTTTCATCGGCATATTGCATAATCTCATCGGCGTAAGGATAATGTGAGGTTCTAAACGAGTTGGCGTTTATCCATTTCATTATCCCGAAATCTTTTACCAATAAAGGTGTAAATAAACCTTTGCCGATAATCCAAAAGTCTTCGTGTTTGCCAAATCCCGTAAAATAGATTTCCTCGCCGTTTAATAAAAATTTGTTACCTTCGACTTTTACTTCACGAATTCCGATTTTAAGGGTGTATTCATCTACAACCTTTTCACCATCGTTAAGTTGAATTTTAAGCCCGTATAAAAAAGGGTCTTTGTGCGACCAATAACGACAGTTATCAACCTCCAATTCAAATGTAGATTTGTTTTCATTTAATTCTGATGTCGTTTCTTTTGTAGACCCATCCCCGGAAAGCGATGCTGCAATTGAATAATTTAAAGCTCCAACGGTTTCTACGTTTACAACCGCTTTTCCTTTACCTCCGCCAGGCACAAAAGTATCAACTTTGATTTTAGCGATGTAGCTCGAAGGCGTCGAGTGTAGTTTAACCGGTCTGTGAATGCCTCCGTTGGGGCTGAAATCAAACCTGGCCGGGGGATAAGTTTCTTCACGCAACCGTCCTTCTCTTTCATAATCTTCGGCTGTAATACCTTGCGGAATAGTTTCGTTGGTAAGCTCGTTATTAATTAATATAACAATCAAAGCTTCTTCGCCCGGAGTCACGAATTCGGAAATGTTAAATTCGAACGGAAGATAACCACCATGATTTTCCCCGACCAATTTTCCATTTACCCAAAGCCTGGAATAAAAATCAGCGGAGCCAATACGAAGCCAAATTTCCTTTCCTTGAAAATGTGCTGGGACAAACGTTTCCGTTGAAAGCCAACCATTCCCGTTATAGTCCAGCAGCCCTTGTTCTTCGAGCATCTCGTTCCAGCTGCCCGGCACTGCAATATCCAGGTCGGTATCAAAGCCGTTGAACCATTTTTCTCTTTCACCTTTTTTACCGGGATCAACTTTGAATTTCCATATGCCCGATATATCAACAACCGAGCGGTACTTATTATTTTGAGGATATAGCATATTCACCTGAAAGTTTTAAAGATTCATAAGTAAAAAGATTCTATCGCTTATTTAGGTGCCGTCGAGCTATTGGCTGCTATGTGTTCAATTTCGCCTTTATTACTAGCCCCACACGAATCGCGAACAACTAATGTAGGTTTTAGAATTGTCCTGTTTCCAATATCAATTCGATCAATACGTTTCTGAATTATATCAACTGCGAGGGAACCGATTTTGTTACATTCCTGCCTAATTGTTGTTAGCGGTGTCGAAGCATGCTTCGCCATTTCAATATCATCAAAGCCAATAATACCAACATCACCCGGCACAGTAATTTTTTTTTCATTACACGCTTTAAGAAATCCAATGGCAACCAGGTCGCTATAAACAACAAGGGCATCGGGTCTTTCACTCATTTCGGAAAACTCCTGGCCAAACTCATAACCGAGTTTAAACCTATCCGACCCTGCCTCAAAATGTTCGGCTCCCAAAAAGAAAATTCTATCCGAGTTAAAAGGCATTTCATTTTCAGTTAGCCCCCTGTAATAACCGTTTTTTCTAACTTCGCTCAAAAGATTTCCTTTACCTACGTGTACGTAACCAACCGACTTGTATCCCAACTTTATCAGGTGCTCGGTAGCCATGAATCCGCCGAGTTCATGATTACTGCCAACATACCAGTAATCCGGGTCGTGCATATACGATACCATTATATATGGAAAATTTTCTTCATGTAGTTTTTGAATATAATCGGTTGCCCTGTATTCTAGCGACAAGGAAGCAATAATTAAACCGTCTACACCGAGATTTCTAAAATGATTAATCTGACTTTCTTCTTTTTGAATATCTCCAGCTGAACTCGATAACATCAAAGTATAACCGAGTTCATAAGCTTTTTCCTCTACCGCATGAACAATAAGAGAAAAAAACGGATGCTTTAAATCCCGCAACACTAGTCCAATTGTTTTATGATTTCCAAGGTCAATTTTGGGCTGGCTTTGCTCGGCAACATAAGTTCCTTTTCCAACACGTGTAAAAAGAACACCGGCAGCAACAAGATTCGATAACGCTTTCTTTATTGTTATCAGGCTTACATCGTATTCTTTTGATAATTCATGGTGTGAACCAATTTGATCGCCTGGCACTAGTTTACCTGTCTCTATCTTTCTTTTAATATCCCGCTCCACTTGTTCGTAGAGCGGGGCGGGATTATTAAAGTCAATTCCGTTTTTCATATTATACAAGTCTGCATAGTTAGAAAAAAATGATCGTACTATTTAATCAACATCATTTTTTTAGTTGCTACAAAATTCTTGCTGCTTATGCTGTAAATATAAACACCGCTAGTAACTTTTATACCGAAGTTTGTGGTTCCATCCCAAATAATACTATGAGTACCGGCGCTTTGCTCTTTGTTTACAAGTGTTTTAACTTCCTGTCCAAGCAAGTTATAAACTTTAAGAGTAACAATTCCTGATTCAGGTAAAGCATATTTTATGTTTGTAGACGGATTAAAAGGATTTGGATAGTTACTAAAAAGATTATATTCAACAGGAACTGACTGTTTATCTTCATTGGATAAAACTACTCCATACCAATTGAGATCCCCTAACCTACCTCCGTCAGAGGCCGCGGAAGCTGACTGTGATCCACCATCGTAAGTAAAGTCGAAAGGCAATTGGTTTAAAATACCTCCGTCACCGTCCTCCCAATTAGGTAATGGTGGATCAGTCGTATCAATAACAGCAGTAGCTAAATCAGCCGGAGGTTCAACTGTGTTAGTAAATGATAAAATTTCTGTAATGTTACTCGCTCCAGTCCCCTTGGATTCAATCCAAAATGTTGATAAGGAATCTGCAAACGGACATGGTTCTCGATAATCGAATGCATTAATAGCATCTAGTATTTCTGTATCATAATACATATTGTTATTTGCAATAGTTATGTTTTGCACATAACCTTCACCAATGAGAGTTTCGTTTTCAATAGGATCAATCTGAATAAAAGCTCGTGTTGTGTCGGTGAGGGAACGGCCTGTAAAGCAAAGATTTCCTAGAATATTATTTGTTATAGTAACATTTACTGCTTCTCCGATAACTAGTCCCCTTTGCCCAACATCTCTAACTGTGTTGTGGTTAAACGTAAAATCTTTAATCCAGCCGCCCCCATCTCTTTGTATACGACTGGTTATATTGTAAATAGTACAGTTTTGAATAAAGACTCTCTCAATGTCATTACTCCTATCATCTATCACACGACCGTTGCTCATACTTTCGGTGATACCTATATTACTCACTATTGAATTCACAATAAATACTGTCACTCCTTCAGTGTCAAGTCTAATGGCAGATTGGCCTGCTTTATCTAAGTGACAATCATCTACAATTATGGTTACAGTGTCCGCTTTAACTCTTATGATTCGATCCAACAATCCTTGTGCGTTGTCAAGATTCGTAACATATAGACCTTCTAAATGCAAATCTCCTTCAGGAGTAAATGGTCTTGATGATTCTCCGCCTTCAGGTGGAACACCTGGTTGTACAACCGGCCGGGTTGTATAGCCATCTGCGGCTTTAATGTATAATGGAAACGTGTTTTCTATGGAGCGAACGGTTATATAGAAACCGCCGTCTTCAAGAACGTAGATTGTATTTAAGTCTACACGTTCGCCGGTTTCAGTTGTATCGCTGTCAATTGCTTCGTTCAGGGTTCCTACACCCTGAGGTACATTTACTATTCTTTGCGCTTGAGTAGTTGAAAAAATGAAAAGCACACCTAATAGTGAAGCTAGTAATATTTTTAAATATCCAGGCATACTATTACTCCTATTTTATTAATATAATTGTTTAATTGATTGGTAATTAATTGATCTTTCTCTAAAGTTTATATTTAATTCCAAGGTCTCCCGTCCATCCGAAAAACTGTTCATTTGTAGTTAAATTACGACTGCCAAGAGATGATTTTTCGGGCCTGTTAGTAAAATTATTTATATTCACAAAGACACTTATATTATTCCAAACTTCCTGTTGCAAAGCAAGGTCCCACCGATTATAATCTTCAGTAAAACTATCTGTAAGCTGGGTTCTGCCAATTCTATCAAGACTTTTGCCCTGGAAAACAAAAGATATCCTGCCTGAGAAGCCTCCCCTTTCATAGCCAATTGTAAAATTTGCCAGGAAATCCGGCTGTTGAATCATTCTCCCTGATCTGGTTGAATCAAAAAGGATTGCCTGGAAGGGTGGATTAGGATCAGTTTTTGCAATTAAAAGTGGGTATACTGTATTAGAACTAATTTTCGTAATATTCGCTCCAAGAATAATTCCATCGAACGGATCGGGCAGGAACCTTAAATTAGCTTGGATATCTACTTCTAAACCTCTTACAAAGGTCGTCTGCAAAGCATTTTCCGGAGCAGTTAAAGAGAATCCGTTTGTATCACTATCAGGATCAACTACCCTGCTCTCCCGAATATAGTCGACATTATTGAGTTCTTTATAGAATGCGCCAATTGTCAATAATCCGAACTGATTATAAAAAGAAAAATAAACGTCATAATTAATTGCTTCAGTTGGTTTCAGGTTAGGATCGCCTCTCTCCACTGTAGCAGAAAAGAAATCGATCCGTTGAAAAGGAACGAGCTGAAAGTAATTCGGCCTTGCAAGTGATTCGGTATATGATAATCTTAAATCGCCCCATTCGGCGAACTTGTAGCGAAAGTGAACCATTGGCAGAAAGTTTTCATAAAATCTGCCACCAGTTGTATCGGTAAATACGGTTTTTGCGGGATCATCAGGATCAAGTTCATCATTATCAATAGGATTGCCGAATACACTTTTATAATCATTAGTTGTTTTCTCATATCTCAAACCCGGAAGCAGCATAAATTGCTTACCGAAATTAATTTCCGCCATAAAATAACCGGCCAGAATTTCTTCACTAGCCTGGTAATCCTCTATATCAATACGGTCATCGTTTTCAAAAATATCGTTTTTGAATTCATTGTAGAATCTTCGCAATTGCTCGTCGTCGAAAATGTTTCCAAATTCATAAGAGCCTTCAAGGTAGTTTCCCCTGTCAATTCCATTATTAAAAAAATTTGTAACTAGAATTTCACTGTCATCGGTTAATTCAAACGTTCTGTAAAAATCATCCGGATTTTTTGCTATATCTTCTCCAAGGTCGTTTATACCGAAAGAATTCGTCCACAACCTGTCATTATCTCTTTCCCTATCCTTCTTTTTGAATTTTGCTCCTGTTTTTACGAAGCCAGATACATCGGTTCCAAGCCTGAAAGGCATTTTAAAATCAACCTTTAAAGTTAAATCCTTATCACTTACTTCTGATGTCTCAAGTCGCTGTTCTTTGAACCATGTCTGTTCAAGCCGATCCTTAGCCTGCGGGGGAATTCCATCGGGGCCAACCTCAGTGTCCACTGGAGTAGAGAATGCGGCGTTTTCACGAAATCTTGAATAAAGTGAAAAAGGGGTTTCATTGCTTGTTTGAGAATAAGAAGCTCTCCAATCGATAGTCATAAAATCCAGGTTGTGGTCAGCGCTCAAACCAGTCGAAAACAAGTTTATATTTACTTCCCGATCACGTATATCATAACGTTGTCGACCGGTACCAAGCCTATATTGTCTTCTTCGTCGAACCTCTTCGCGATCTGTTCTTCCCCAAAAATTGCTTAAAAGAAATGATGAATTTCCCATCTGGTAATCAAGAGTCAAACTTGCGCTGTACCTGTCGCGAATTTCAAAACGGTCTATAAGATTTACGCTATTAATATCAATAATTTCTAAGCCTTGGTCATCAATTCCTCCTGGATCATATCCCGCGTCCAAAACATCAGACCCCCTGTTTGCACGTTGAATACTACCGGTAGCAATAACACCTAGTTGATTGTCAAATAATCTGTTACTAGCTGTAAAACTTCCTTTATACAACCCAAGATCTTCTTCGTGGTTGTTAAACGTATTATTCAGTCTCACTGTCGCTCTAAAATTCTCCGGTGCTTTTTTAATAGAAAGGTTGATTGATCCACCGATCGCGTCTGCGTCTTGGTCGGGAGTAATTGCCTTAAATACTTCAATGCCCGCGATAACATCGGGCGAGATCATACTTAAATCAACTGAGCGATCCTCTCCGTAACCGCTTTGTTCATCGTCGAACAATGTTTCATCTCCGCCGGTAGCCGGGATTCTCTCGCCATTAATCGTAATGGAGTTATATTTTGGTGCAAGACCGCGCACAACAACCTTCTGCCCCTCGCCCGCATCTCTTTGAATCGATACCCCGGGCAATCTTCCTAGTGACTCTGCAGCATTTTGATCAGGCAGTTCCTGTATTTTATCGGCTGATACAACATTTACAATTGTGTTTGAAGTAAGCTGCTGGTTAATTGCAGCTACCTGTCCCTGCAACTGCGCTGTTACAAGTACTTCTTCTCCTTCAATAACCTGCGGACTCATTTCATGATCAAGCTGTAAAGTTCTGCCACTAACTACTTCTACATTAACACTATCAGACTTGTAACCTAAGTACCTAAAAACTATTACCTGTGAACCCACTGGTACATTCGATAACCTGTACTTGCCGTCTAAGTCTGTTGCGGTACCAATAGATGTACCTGCTACTATTATATTGGTCCCCCAAAGAGGCGAATCATCTATTGAATCGAATACGCGACCGGCAACATTACCCGATTGTGCATAGAGTTGATTGGTAATAATAAATAGGATAATCAGTAGAATTTCGGCGAAACGAAATTTTCCTTTCATTTATACCTCAGCTTAAATACGTAAGTTATAATTTGTAATTGGGTTGATATTTCAGCATATTTGTCATACTTGGTATACCTACTATAACAACATAAGAATTTGAGACTAACTGCGCAAGTGAAAAATTAATTTTCTTAACAATTATTTAATGAATCAGTTTTGTTCTACAAAGCATTGTAAGACGCCGCAAGGAATTATAAAAGAGAGTTATTTTAAAACCGCGTAACTAGTTATTAGAAAATAGTAAAATTAATCGTAGGCAAATCATAAAATAAATTCATTGAGGTACCGTGAAATGAAAAGTTCCAATCAAATATTTTTTGCAATGTATTTCTTGTTTTCTATATCGGTGTTATCACAATTCCAGGTAACTACCAAGTTCGATGGTAAACAGTTAGCGCTAAATCCAGTTTGGACCAGAGTGGCCGATGTGTATGGCGAAGCGGGTTCTATTGAATCAGCAGAGTTTTCAAAAGACGGTCGTTACATAGTTAGCGGTTCAAAATTCGATAACACGGTAATAATGTGGCGCACATCAGACGGTTTTGAAATGTGGCGCCAAACTTTACCTCAAGAAATTGAACGCGTTGCATGGTCGCCTGACGGAAAGTACGTTGCTTCGTGCAGCGAGGACTTTTTAGTACGAGTATTCAAAGCAGAAGACGGCGAACTTGTAATGGAACTCCGCCACGAACAAGGTATTGATGCATTGGACTGGTCTCATAACGGAAGGTGGCTTGCTTCCGGCGAAGAATATCATGATGACGAAGATGGAGTTCGCCGAGGTTATCTTACTCTTTTTAACATGCCCGAAGGTACCGTTCATAAAAGATATGATTTCGGTACTACAATGAACGAAGTCGACTTTACCCTGGATGACAAGTACATACTCGCAGCGGGACACGGAGCTCAAGTAAAGGTATTTAAGCTGCCGGAACTTGAATTAGTAAAAGAATTTGTTGGCGATCCTAAACATCATTTTATTACAGCGAGATTTTCACCCGACCAAAAACTGATTGCAGCGGGCGATAAAGACGGCAACTATTGGATATGGGATTTTGAAACGGGCAAGTTGAAAGAAAAATTTGACAGAAGCGGGCATAAAGTTGAAGTAGTAAATTGGTCTCCCGATGGAAAGTACCTCGCAACAGCCGGTAACGATCCTTTTATAAGATTTTTCCGAACTGAGGATATCCTTTCGGGCAACAGGATTTACACTGCCCTCCAGGTTCATGCAGGCGATCAAGCTGAATATATTGATTTTAACACAGACGGTTCGATGCTTGTGTCTGCACACCAGGACGGATGCATCCGTCTTTGGATAGTTATGTCGGAGGATCCAACAGTTAACGAACGAAGACACAAATGGGTAAGAAAGCAACAGGATGAAATGAATGCCGAAAAGAATAAGACTAAAAAGTAACAGGTAATTAGCCTGATAATTTTATATGAGTACAAGAAGAGAGTTCATTAAAAATACTACTAAGGCGGCAATGTTAGGCGCGTTGCTGCCAAAAAATATTTTGCTTTCGCAAAAAAGGAATAAGCTGCCAAATATACTTTGGCTTTCCGTTGAAGATATGAGTCCGCACCTTGGCTGCTACGGTTACAAAGATGCAATTACACCAAATATTGATAAACTCGCCGCTAAAGGAATACGGTTTACTAATGCTTTCACAGTTGCGGGAGTTTGTGCACCAACCAGGTCGTCAATTATTACAGGTATGTATCCAACCACTACAGGTGTTCAAAACATGAGATCCGGAGGCGAAGGTAAAGAGAAAACCAGTACTCCAAAACCCGACGCAGAAGTTAAATTCTTTACTGAATATTTAATAGAAGCCGGTTACTATTGTACAAACAACTATAAAGAAGATTACAATTTTATTACTCCTTCCGGCGCTTGGGATGAATCAAGTAAAACAGCGCATTGGAAAAACAGACCGACAGATAAACCTTTCTTTGCCGTATTTAATTATGTAAGAACGCATGAAGGCAGCATTAAAGTTGATGATCAAACGCATGAAGAATATGTGAA
>JANQLA010000268.1 GCA_028280855.1 Melioribacteraceae bacterium | reverse complement strand
ATTTCACGCCGCAGGTACTGCATGGCAGTCATTTTTTTAGGATACCAGCGGCCACTTACTTTGAACACTTCCAAAATTTCTGTCTGCTTTAAAAGTTTACCGCTTTTGGCAAAACGCTCTTCCTTTAAAGGTAACCACCGTTCTTTATCAACCCAGATTTTCCGTTTGAAATAAGTTACATCCTTTTCTTTAGCCGTCAATTCAAGCACATAGCAATCTCTTTCATTTATTATTTCTGATTCAATAACATTTGCATCATATATCTCTACAAGTTTATTATTTTCCATCATATCTTCGTAAGATAGATCCGATCCCATTACCGACTGCCTCAGTAAATGACCGGAAATAGTAATTATTCTATCCGTTGGTTCCGGAATATAATTCCACAGTTTATCTTCGAGCCTCAGCATCTTTTTACCCTTTTCCCTTGCCGGGTAAAGGTACTCAACAAAAACAGTGTTCCGCCCTTTTATCCAAGACTTCGATTTTATAGTTCGCGAACCTGTCCTGCTGTGTATAATCATAGTTGCATTATTTATCGCTTCGTCTATTACTAAATTAGCATCTATTCTCTGCAATATTTCCTTTCCCGATGGAGTTTGCGCCTTTGTTAAAAAAAAGCTTGCTAAAAAAATCACGATGATAATTCCGATCCTTTTCATGTTTCTAGTTCCTTAAATAATGATGCTGTTTGACGTTTGAATACAGCTATTCCGGCAAATGCTGCACCCAGTACAGTTGCCAATAATCCCGGGACAAAACCGATATAATAACTTGTTGCTGTAATCTGTGCCGTTATGATATTGCTTACCATTACACTTGAGTTCTTAAAATTTTCCGTGATATCAAATCCTACTTCCTGGAAATAGTAAGTAATACAAAGCCCTATTAGTGTTCCTAAAACCGAGCCGATTAAGCCTACATAAACTGACTCGTAAATTAGAGTTTTATAAATATGCCCCTTCGATTCTCCGAGCGCAAGCCTCACCCCGACTTCGCCGTATCTGCGTATACCCGACATTAAGCCCGTATTCCAAAGAACAATTGACATAGCAAAAACAAAGATGAATACAATTATAAATCCAAACGATTTTGCATAGTTTAAATATTCGCCAAGCCCGTTCTGTTGTTCAAGTGTTATCATAATCGGTGAGAATTCATCCTCAGTATTACTGTAATTCAAATTAAATTCTTGAGAGATTTTTACAGCTTCTTCGGAGTTGTAAATCATGTCCTTTCTAAATCCGAGAATCTCGCCGGTGCAGTTCATCATATCCAGCGTGTATTGAATATCGCTTATATCGGCAATCATTGCCCCTCTATCTATAGCAATCATTCCAAAATTTATAGTGCCCACAATTATAAAATTCTGAATAGCCATACTCCCGTTTGAAGTAGAACTAATAAGTGTGGCAGCTTCGCCGACTTTAATATTTAACTTGTTTGCCAGTTCATCGGTAATTAAAATCTCACCTTGTTTTTCAATTACTTTGCCCTTTACCAAAGCATCTTCAATGTTCATTCTTTTTATCTCTTTGGAATCAGGATTTAGCAAATCCAGTGCAAAACCCATAACTGGTGATTGAGCCCTGGTCTCTCCGTTTTCATCCGGTATATCTATTAATCCGCCGTATTTAATTCTTGAACTCCAATCATAGCCGGGGTATTCAGTATTTAATTTGTCCGTTAATATGCCCGCATCAGCTAAGCATAGATCATTAGGCACCTGGTTCGAAATTTCATGATATGCTCTGGTCATAATTTTTACATGCCCTGTATCAAACCTGGCATTTCCGTCAATCATATCATTAAACACGCCGTTCATAAAAGAGTATAAAACAGTTGTTAGAATTACACCGAACGAAACTATTATAACAGGAAATAAACTCCTGTTCTTATCTCTCATTAAACCATTAAAAAGAAACCTTATCATGTTGTTTTCCCCCTTAATGCATCCGTAGGTTTTAAGTTTGCAATTTTTCTTGTCGGAAGAAAGCTTACGATTAAAACAGTAATAAATATCAATAGACTTGTTGAAACAAATAATTGAATGCCGTAAGCAGGATACAAAGTAGCACCGAGTGAAAGCCCGACCT
>JANQLA010000250.1 GCA_028280855.1 Melioribacteraceae bacterium | reverse complement strand
AAGTAACTTATAGAATTGCGCCTGCTTACTACATTGCTACATTGGGCACTAAATTAAAAGCTACATACGGAACCGGTTATAAAGCGCCGTCGTTATTCTATTTGTTTGACCCGGCGTTTGGTAATCCTGACTTAAATCCTGAAGAAAGCACAGGCTGGGATATTGGTATTGAACAGTATTTACTGGGCAACAAGCTGAGCATAGGTTTAACGTACTTTAACATCGACTTCGACGAGCTGATTGGTTTCGACGAAAATTTCATTACGGTAAATGTTGATAAAGCCGAAACAAACGGGTTAGAATTGTCTGCTTCGTATGATAACAATAAAAACCTGGTAGTTAACCTGAATGCTACCTACACTGAAGCGCTTGATAAATCACCTGGTGTTACAAAAGAGAAAGAAGATTTAATCCGTCGTCCAAATTATAAAGCCAACATGAATGTTAATTATGCTCCAATGGAGAAACTGAATCTAAATTTAGGTGTACGATATGTAGGCAAAAGATATGATACTGATTTCAGTGTATTTCCTTCCTCTAGAGTTGAACTTGAAAGTTATGTAATTACCGATCTTGCTGCTTCGTATAAACTTTTTGATTTTCTATCGATTCGTGGAAGAGTCGAAAACTTATTTGATACTGATTATGAGGAAATATTATTCTACGGAACCCTCGGCAGGTCATTTTATGCTGGGGTAGGAATTAATCTTTAAACCAGTGGCACAGGCTTTCCGGCCTGTGCTACCTTTCTATTGAAAACGAGCCAAGCTCAACAAGAAAAAATTATATCCAATACATCTAGTCGAATAAAAAATCACAGTCGACTTATCACCCCAAATCTAAGTTAACGCTATCGTCTTCTCATCAAACTTAAACCCATGCTCAACAAGCTCTTTTAATACTTTTGTATACACTGTTTTGTTCGTGGGTATCTGGCACCCTGTTACCGGCAAATCATTTTTCATAAGTAATTTTGCTGCAATTGCGGCAGGCAGACCGACTGACTTTGCAATTGCAGTAAATCCGTTTGGCTCGCCGTATTCAACAAAGGTAGAAACTATTTTTTCTTTCCGGTTATTTTCCTCCGGGAAGGTTGCTTCAATTTCATGAACTAGGGCTACCATATCCCTGGCGCCTGCAGGCAGCGGCATCTTATCAATCAACAATTGAGTAAGAACTTCAGCCGGTGTTTTAACATTACCGCTTATTTGAACATCATCCAGTAATCCCAGCCATTGTATGTTTTCCATTATTTTGCCGGTAGGATTGATGTTTAAAAAATTAGCCAGCCTTGTTTCGAGTTTGCCGCCATTTGAATGAGCTGGCAAAAACATGGCGGTAAAATCCCGATAAGTCATATCAGCTAGTCCGGGTACTTTAATATTTTCATTTGGCATTCCAAGCCGTACCAGCTGCAGCCACGTTTCGCTCCAGCCCGGATAGCGAAGAGTTCCGCGGATCATCGTGTGCACTTTGCGCAAATTAAATACATCAAGATAAATTAAAGAATCCCTGTTCGGATAAGCTTCAAAAGTACCAACGCCTTCTACCTCAACTTTCCATGTTCGTTGAAATACCTGGTGATGAGAAAGCACTTTTATCTGGCTTTCTTCCATATATTGTGCACCGGCTTCGCCCGCCATGGATATGTTGCGTGCATTCCAGGTTATGCAATACTTCAAAGGATTGGTTTCAATATTTGGCTCAGGCAAGCCGCTTCCGTACGAAACAAAACTTGTGATGTAGCCAGACCTATCGCGAATATCCTGGATTATTTTCATTGCCGACATGTGGTCGATACCGGGATCCAATCCCATTTCGTTAAGAATAACCATTCCTTTTTTGCGAGCATCATTATTAAGATCTGCAACCCTTGGATTTTCATAAGATGCAGTAACGACATGTTTCCCGTAGGTAAGACAATCAAGTGCAATCAGGTATTGAAATTTAGGAGCCAGAAAATTAATAACTACGTCTGCATTTTTAATCTGTTCGTGTCTGGTGCTTTCATCATTAACATCGAATTTAACTGCATTTCCATTTGGATGCCCGTTGATTCTTTGCATAGCAAGCTCTTCGTCCATATCGCAAAGAGTTAAGTTCCAATTATTTTTTTTTGATTCGTCAAGAAGGTATTTAATCAAGTAGGGTGCGCTCTGACCGGCGCCTAGTACGAGTATGTTTTTCATAAGTTTTCCCGAAATGATTACAGTATTAAGAAAAATTGTTCGCTACTCAAAAATATGTACTTGGCGGTTCAAATAAAATTAATTTACCGTAATTATAGCTAGTATCGAAAAAAATATGGTTAATATGAGGGAGGGAGTTAACTAATAAACTTCCTGTAGTGTTCGTAACGTTCCAAAACCTCTTTCACGTATTTAACGGTTTCTGTTCCTTTGGCGTAACCGAGTTTAACAACTTCGTCATTATAATAGCGGTCTTTGGATTTCTTCAGCAGATATGCTTCAACATTATCAAACCACTTCCCGGGATCAGCACCGTATTTTTCCGCAAGATTCCTCGCATCAATAATATGCCCGGGTCCTATGTTGTAAGAAGCAAGTACAAATTTTACTCTTTCCATCGAATCGGGAACCATCTCTTCCCAAAAATTATCGAGGTATTCCATGTATGATATCCCCGCCTTCAGGCTCTGATAAGGGTCGTTCATATCGCTTACACCGTATATAGCAGCGGTTTCGGGCATAAGCTGCATTAAACCTTGCGCACCCGCCCATGATTTGGCATTAGTGCGGAATTGGGATTCCTGGTATATAACCGACGCAATGATTCTCCAGTCCCAGTTAAGACTGTCGGCATATTGCTTAATAAGCTCATCGTATTGAGAAATCCGTCCGCCGGTGTTTGAGAAATATTCGCTTTTAACCCTTCGGGCGTATGCATTCCGGTTCTTGTAATATTTATTATAGATCACGTAATAATCGGATGTCTTGCGCATCTCGTCTATCCAGCTATTCACGGTATCTAAAAGCTGAACCGAATTTTTTCGTGCAGCCCATGCTATTCGTTGCGGGAATGACAGATGGGTTGCAATATCTATATTCGAATAATACGCCTGGTTTAACCTGGCAATATTGTCGTCGCTTACAGTATAATCAATTTCACCGTCGGCAACTTTTCTAATAAGTTCTTCAACAGAAACATCCGGAGCAGCTTCAACAATATTTATTTCACCGCCGATTTCATCTGAAAGATTTTTTATCCTTTGGATATAAGCCGAGCCGTTTCGCAGGTGAACAGTTTTTCCTTCCATGTCAATAGGGTTTCTTATTAGCTTGCGCTCAATTTGATGCTGTTTTATCTGTCGCCAGTTTTGAGGACGCCGCTGAATTAGTACCTGCCGAGATGTATGATGATGATGAGTAAAGGCTACTTTTTTAGCCCGTTCCTTTGTTACTGTTAGGTTGAAGGCTATAAGATCCCCTTCACCGTTATTAAGCATCTCGAACATTTTGCCGATTTCGCGCACAACTTTAATTTCAAGTTTAACATCAAGATGCTTTGCCAGGCGTTTAACAAGGTCGTATTCAAACCCCATCGGCTTGCCGCGGTAAATAAAATAACTGTATGCATTGTAACCTGTAAGCGCAATTATTTTACCGCGCTCTTTTATTTTATCAAGGTCGAAGTCTGCGGAATCTACCGTAGTTTCTTCGACATTGCTACAGGCTGGTAGGAAAAGCAGTGCCGCCAATAATAATGACAGAAACGAAATATGTAATTTCTTGATTAACATTTGCCAACTTAAATGAATCAATAAGTTAAATAACGGAGGTGGTTTTGACGATTTTATTAACTTTTTGTTTTGCCTTTTTTTCAAGGTAGAAATAAAATTTTATAAAAACAACAATTTAACCTGCACAAAAATTTCGCAGGAACTGCATAATCAGGTGCAATTATATACTTAATTTCATCTTTAGTTCCCAAAACCGCATGATCGTGCAGTTTACTACCAACGGATTTCTTATATATTAAGAATAGAAAATAGTTAAATACTTCACGGATCATACTTCTGGGGGGAAGATGAATACAAAATAATATGATTACGACTTATCGAAATGACCGCAGTTTACTCTTTCAAACTACACACCGAATTTGTGCAAAACCTTTATACAACATAAATATTTGTAAAAAAATACTTGAATGGATTAGAATTCCTCTTTCTGCTATGATTGATAAGCTAGAATTAAACTGGTAATAATCTCCAACATTTGTATGCTTGTAGAATAAAAAATAAATACTCATGGAATTTTCAATGAGATTATTAAAAATACCAGGAGGTGTTTTTACTCCAAATGGTTCGAATGAAGTAAAGAATTCAAGAATTTTATCTAAGCAATTCGGGAAATAAGAACAGGCTTACACATAGTTAAGTAGAATACAAACAAGTTCACAAGCTGCTTATATTTTTACAAGTTGAGCACGGGTTAATAATAAAGAAAAAGCATATGCTGCTGAAATAGAAACATAATTTCTACAAAGCAAAAAATTAATTTGACTTTGTGTCTCTTGTTCCTTACGTTGCAAAAAAGATGAGGAACCTAAACCTACCAGTAGGAAGGGTTTCACCGAAAACCGAACAATCTAACTGGAAGAGGTGAATCATCCGGGTGGTCGGCATAACCACTCTAGCAACAACCGAATCCGCAAGTGAGGCGGAAAAGGAGTTGAGTTAACCCCACATCTCAATAATGCAATTTGAGATATGGGGTTTTTTAATGCCTAATTTTACCTCTCAATAATCAATCTCGGCCGAATTATTTGCAGACGATATTTTGTTTAAGGAAACAAAATATCTTTTTTTACGTCTATTCAGGTTCACGCAAAAAAGCATATATAAATGTCCTCGGGGGAAGGTATGTTTAAAAACTTTCTAAAAGTTGCCGTTCGAAACATCAAACGCCAAAAAGCATATTCATTCATCAATATCGCAGGTCTTACAATCGGGTTATCAATAACACTTATAATAGCGTTTTACGTAATTGATGATCTCACTTTCGATAAATTCCATGAAAAATCTGATAACATCTATCGCCTTTTAACAATTGAAAACGGTCAGGGCGGAGAAATGATTTACTCAATTACTTCGGGGCCGCTTGTTCCGGCTATAATTGAAACACTGCCCGAGGTTGAAAACGGCGCCCGGGTTACTGCGATTGGAAGGCCGTTTGTAGCGAAAGGTAATGTGCCTCCGCAGGAAATGAACGCTGAAAATTCGGTGCGGCTTCAAGGCTACATTACTGAAAATAGTTTTTTCGATATATTCAGCTTCGAGGTAATTGATGGAGACAAAGAGAAACTCCTAACGGATCCGAGCGGAATAGTTATAACACCTTCTGCCGCTGAGGCCTTATTCGGTAACGAAAACCCAATGGGTCAAAATATCACCATTCCGGGCACTCCGAATGCATACGTGGCGGGTATTGTAGAAGATCCCCCGCTAAACTCACATATACAGTTTCAATTCATTATTCCGCTGGTTGTGGAGAATAACCCGCTTTGGTGGGACTCCTGGGAAAATCTCGCTTTAAGCGCATACGTGCTGGCGGGAAACAATGTTATTGAAACGGAATTGGAAAATAAAATTGAACAGGTTGCACGTTCGAACAACATGGCTGAAGTTTACGTCCCTAAGCTGCAGCCGCTCAAAGACGTTCATCTCGGCTCATCGCAGCATAGATATGACGGTTCAAATTTCGGAAAGAACGATTCAACAGTAGTTTACGCACTTGCCGTAATAGGCGTAATGATCATTTTCGTTGCCGCAATTAATTTCATTAATCTTAGCACTGCCCGTGCATCCAAACGCGCGCGCGAAGTTGGAATGCGAAAAGTCATCGGTTCAAACAAAGGCAGTTTAATCGGCCAGTTTCTCGGCGAGTCGGTTTTTCTTACAATCCTTTCAATGATTTTAGCTGTAATTATCATCCAGGTATCGCTTCCCTACTTAACCGATTTGCTGGGTAAACAGCTTCAAATAGACTTTGTCGCCAACCCGTTTCTATTTATCGGGATGCTTGGTATTGCCGTTTTAATAGGAATTATTTCCGGACTTTACCCGGCCTTTGTACTTTCTTCATTTCAGCCGGCAACCGTATTAAAAGGTGAGTTTTCGCGCAGCGGAATTGGAACATCTATAAGGAAAGTTTTGGTGCTGCTTCAGTTTGCTATTACTATATCCCTTATTGCAGGTGTTATGATTATAATGGATCAGATTGAATACCTGAAAAACATGGACATGGGTTATAACCGCGATAGAGTAATAAGGACTTTTGCACCCCCGCAGTCGCGTGATTTACTTGTTGAAAGATTTGAAGCTTTACCCGGAGTTGTGTCAGTAGGCAGATCAAGCGGATTGTTCGGCGCTAATTTTATCCGGTACGAAGTAATTCCCGAAGGTTCTACAAGGGAGAACAGCCAAATGTTTATGCAGTTGGCTATAGACGAAAAGTTTTTCGATCCGTTACAAATAAGAATGGCAGCCGGCAGAAACTTCTCAAAAGATTTTCCGGCCGATACAGCTAATTCATTAGTTATAAATGAAACTGCTGTTCGCAAAGCCGGATGGAACGACCCCATCGGTAAACGTATTGACATGGTAGAAATTGACGGTAGCATAACTTCGAAACGTGTAGTTGGTGTTGTTAAGGATTTTCATTTTGCCAATGCGCGACAGGAAATTGAACCGCTATTCTTCCAGCTAAATACACAGAACACGTTCATGATAATTGTTCGATTAGCTGCGGGACAAATAACGCAAACTGTTGAACAGCTTGAACCAATTTATAAGGAACTATATCCCAATGCCAACTTCAACATGGCATTCCTCGATGATTTATTCGATCAGCAATTTAATAACGATCGCGAGTTTGCAACCAACATAGCTTATTTTTCCGGCTTTGCAATATTTATTGCATGCATGGGGCTAATTGGATTGGTTTCTTATTCGGTTGAACAAAGGAAATCGGAGATTGCAGTTCGCAAAGTTCTCGGCACACCCGAAAGTAGAATTGTGTACCTCCTTGCACAAGATTTTCTAAAATGGGTTTTGCTGGCAAATATTGTTGCATGGCCGCTTTCCTATTTTGCAATAAACCTGTGGCTGGAAGGATTTGTTTACAAAGTCTCTGTTTCGATACTTCCGTTTGTAAGCGCAGGAATAGCAGCGTTGATTATTGCTTTGCTGACGATGTCGTATCAATCAATAAGGGCTTCACGTGCTAATCCGGTCGATAGTTTAAGAAGCGAGTAAATATTAGTTTTTGATGAATTAATTAAGTTTTTGCACCTTTTCAAAATAATCGAGATATTTAGTGTCTTAGTTTTTCGGCTCTTTTAAATATTGACATTATAACTCATTTATACGAGCTGCCCTTTATCAAATGAGGCAGGCTGTTTATGTTGGAGGGGTGGCAGAGTGGTTGAATGCGGCGGTCTTGAAAACCGTTGACGGTGCAAGCTGTCCGGGGGTTCGAATCCCTCCCCCTCCGCGAAAATCTGTTTATTCAGATTTTTAGTTCGTAGTAATTGAAAGGATCTTTACAAGTAATTTAGTTCGTCCTCTATCTTTAAAGCTCTGTTCAATCTACATTTTTTTTAATTATTAAAAGGAGTTTCTGTACGATGGCAGAGCTTACACAAGGAACCGTAAAATGGTTCAACGCCTCTAAAGGCTATGGCTTTATTTCCCGTGAAGACGGTGACGATGTTTTTGTTCATTATCAATCAATAGTTGGCGATGGATACAAAACTTTGGAAGAAGGTCAAAAAGTTGAATTCATGATCGGTGAAGGACAAAAAGGTCCTCAAGCTAACGAAGTAAGAGTTGTAGAATAAGCAAAATTTTATTACTTCTAAAAAAGCCCGGCTAAAGTCGGGCTTTTTTATATTCATAATAAGTCTTTTAACACCCACGTACGTCAAAAATAGAAACTCACAAAAATCTAATAAAAAAATGGCTACATTTTTACTTTGGCTCGTTGTACTATTCATCTGCTGGCCTATTGCTATTCTTGCACTTATTCTTTACCCTTTTGTATGGCTGCTTCTTCTGCCGTTTCGATTACTCGGTATAGCTGTTGATGGAGTATTGGATCTAATTCGCGCTTTGTTTAAGCTGCCGTCAAGATTGATGGGGGCTAGATAAATTTGGAGAATTGTAAAACGGACTACTGAAATCTCTCTTGTTTTTAATTCCGCAAGTTGTATATTGCCTCCTAATTATTTTACAGCAACTATGATACTAAGCCTTACAAAAATATTATTTACGAAACGCCGCATGCTTTCATGCGGATGCAAAATTCTTATGTTGCGTGAATGATTTGAAAGGCTTTACATACTTATTATTTATTAAAAGGTCTTTCAAACTCTGGAAGACCTTTTTTTATATACAATTTATCACCTTTATACAAAGAGGGTTTTATGAAAAGCTACGAAACGGATTCTATAAGATTACAATCCGAACGCACCCAATTTCGGGAACACTCAGTACCACTTTATCTTACTTCGAGTTTCGTTTTTGAAAATGCTGAACAGGGACGCGCTTTATTTGCCGACGAAATCGAAGGCAATATTTATTCACGTTTTTCTAACCCGAACACATCCGAGTTTATCCGCAAAATGGTTGAGCTCGAAGAATGCGAAGACGGATTCGCATTTGCTTCGGGAATGGCTGCAGTATTTTCAGGAATGGCTGCGCTGCTTCAGTCCGGCGATCACGTCTTAGCTTGCCGCTCGCTTTTTGGCTCAACCCATCATATTTTCACCAGGATATTTCCCAAATGGGGTATTGATTACACTTACGTTGACGCATCCAACCCCGTTGAATGGGAGACGGAAATCAAACCCAACACTAAAATGATATATATCGAAACACCTTCTAACCCGGGGCTGGAACTAATAGACCTAGCATGGCTTGGTGAGTTGAAAACCAAATATAACCTGGTACTAAACGTCGATAACTGTTTCGCCACACCTTACATTCAAAACCCGGCAAGATTCGGGGCTGATCTTGTAACACATTCGGCAACTAAATATATCGATGGTCAAGGCCGCGTACTTGGAGGAGGAGTAGTTGGTAAAGAGGATTTGATAAATGAAATTCGTTTCTTTGCACGTCAAACAGTCCCGTCGCTCTCCCCTTTTAACGCCTGGCTTCTTTCAAAGAGCCTGGAAACACTCGCTATTAGAATGGAAAAGCATTCGCAAAATGCTTTTGAACTTGCTAAGCATTTCCAAAAACACGATGAGCTCGAATTTGTAAAATACCCGTTTCTTGAAACTCATCCGCAATACAATCTTGCAAAAAAACAAATGAAGCTTGGCGGAGGTATTGTTACTTTTATAGTCGGTGGTGGATACGAACGCGCCAAACGTTTTATCGACTCTCTCGAAATGCTGTCTGTAACGGCTAACCTCGGCGATACGCGTACCATAGTTACTCATCCTGCATCAACAACTCATTCGAAACTAAGTGATGAAGAAAGGGAGGCTGTAAGCATATACCCTGGGCTTATACGTGTTTCAGTCGGACTGGAATCACTTGAAGATATAGTCACTGATATTGAACAAGCATTACAAAAATCAAAATAGGCAGTTGGATGGAAGTAAAATTAAACAGGGTTGATAACGACTTTCACATTGAAGCAAAGGGAACGTCGAATGTAGTTGTAAACATAGACGGTTCCCACGGTATCGGCGGACATGATAAAGGCGCGCGTCCCATGGAGTTAGTACTTATGGGACTAGGCGGATGCGCATCGATTGACGCGATATCAATTTTAAAGAAACAGAAACAGCAAATTGACCGCTATGAAGTAATAGTAACTGCCGAAAGAGTGGATGCTATTCCTGCTGTTTTTAAATCGATCAACATCCATTTCAGAGTAGTGGGCGATGTGGATGAAATTAAATTAAAACGGGCTGTTGATTTATCGATGGACAAATATTGCAGTGTGTCTGCAATGCTAAAAGAAAAAGTAAAAATAACTTACACATATGAACTAAATAAATGAGAGCCTAAATCATGGAAAATATATTTGAAATCTGGAACTGGTACATTGCCGGACCGATAATAGGTTTGTTTGTACCGATACTATTAGTCGCTACAAATAAATTACTGGGAATTTCATCTTCCTTTACGCATATATGCACTTTACTGCTCCCTGCCACTAAAAAGATGTTCAGCGATCATAACTGGGAATCAAATTCCTGGAAGCTGTACTTTGTACTGGGTATAACGATAGGCGGATTTCTTTCTTCCGAATTTCTGAGCAAAACAAGCATAGCATTCTTGCCGGCAGAATATTATTCTCCGCTTGGATTCGTGAAATTATTTCTGGGTGGTATACTTGTAGGTTTCGGGACACGTTATGCCAACGGGTGTACTTCGGGTCATTCAATAACGGGGCTGGCTACATTACAGTTTTCAAGTTTAAAGGCGACTATCTCATTTTTTATTGGGGGGCTGCTATTTACATATACGATGTTGTTTATTAATTAAATCTTTTATGCCGCGAAGGCTCAAAGACTCAAAGAAATATTTTAGGGGACACTAAGAAATGAAAAATGTTGCATTCGTAATTTTCGGAGTACTTTTTGGCATTGTCCTTACAAAGTCCGAGGTAATTAGCTGGTTTAGAATACAAAGTATGTTTCTTTTTGAAGAAGCTCACATGTACCTGATAATAGGCGCCGCAGTATTGGTTGGAATGATTACAATAGCTGTTGTAAAAAAGTTGAAATTAAAATCATTCACGAATCAGGAGTTGAACATTGAGGGTAAAGAGGACAACAAAGGAATAATAATCGGCGGCATTATTTTTGGCATTGGCTGGGCAATAACCGGCGCTTGTCCCGGACCTATTTTCGCACAAATAGGTGCAGGTGAATACGCGGCGATTAGTACGCTTGCAGGAGCAATTGCAGGAGCATTCTTATACGCCTGGTTAAAACCCAAGTTGCCCCACTAAGCATCTTCGGTATTTGTTTACTTGCTTGGGTTTCGAATTGACGTAGGTTAATTTTTGCCGCCATAACAGTTGGGCCCAAATAAGAAAATATACAGCAAACAAAAATAAATACATTAACCTTCAAAGCAATATTTTACCGACCATCAAAAAGGGGCTTTCATTTGGGCGATTTTGTTATTTGATTATAATTCAGCTATGTTGACAACCACAAAGCACGCAATGAATACTCTAAGTTCACAAAGAAAAATTCTTATATGGTTTTTGTGCGCTTTGTGAAACCTTTGTGCTCATTGTGGTAAAGAAAATTATGGTAACCATACAACTAAACCACTTTGCTTTCAAAATACTATAAAAGTCATAACTGAATAGTAACGTTATTTGTGCCTATTAAGCGCTGCAGCATTATATAGTAAAGAATAAACTCGTATATTGTTGCTGTTAATTAATAACCGGCAATTTTATAATTATTCAGGTAGGTTTTGAACAAGCGCTATCTATCGTCATTACTATATTTCGTATTTGTGATAAACTCGATTCCCCAGGAAGGAAACGGTAAACATATAACCGCACACGGTAACGTTCACGCATTATTTGTATTCATTCAATTTGACGATGACTCCTTAACTAAAAGCAAAACATGGCCATACGATACCTTATCATTGCCCGGTTGGTGTTATGATTTTATCGACAGTTCTAAAAAATCAACCGGTAAACTGAATTTAACCCAATATTTCAGTGAGATGTCGAATGGAAAGTTTTTGCTAACCGGCGATATTTACCCAAAACTGATAAGACCAAAACATGTTCAAGGTCGATACAAAAATATAGGTGAAGTCAATTACGAAATTCTAACTTCTATTGACAGTATTACAGACTTTTCAAAGTATGATAACTGGACACGCTCAAAATCCGGCGAATACATTGATTCTTCCGACGGAATTATAGACATGGTTTTTTTGATCTACCGCAATTTTGAAAATCGATTGTTCTTTAACAACGGGTGGACCGGCAGCGCAGAGTTGTATCTTACCGAAAACATCGAAACAAATGACGGTGTAACAATCAAGCGCGGCAGGATGAATTCGGGAATACAGATGCGGGGTGCTAAGCACGGATTCCATTACACGAAATATATTGCAGCGCACGAACTGGGACATTTCCTCTTTGGGGCCGGACACATCGAAGGTGTTTCGAATCTTGCACTTATGACCGGGGGACCGGTATGGAACGCAAGCCGCGGAATGCTATCCGTAGAAAGAGAACAATTGGGATGGATCAACTATTATGAGGTAGACACTTCGATAGATTCGTTTTACACATTACACGATTATATGACTACAGGAGAGGCGCTTTGCGTAAAGCTGTCGGACACGGAGCAGTACATAGTTGAAAACCGGCAGAAGTTGAGCAGACATGATGCTGCGGGCGATAGAGGAATTTATATTTATCATGTTATCCAACATAAACGGAATACGCCGCGTATTACCGTTAAATGCGCAGACGGTAATTGGGATTTTGAAATTGATACTGCTAGTTCAAAGCTAAGGAAACTGCGTCCGAATGTGAACGGGAAATCGGAAATGAATTTTACCAAGCGAGTAAACAGGAAAGGCTACTCTTGCTACGAAGATGTTTACGGAAGCAACGATGCATGGGGCGATAATACGGACGCATTTGACCTTACATATAACAATGTGTTCTCTCCTGTGAGCAATCCTTCAAGTGCAAACAGAAATAAGATTCCGTTCACTATAGAAATAGTAGAAGCAAACGAGGACGCTTATTCAATCCAATTTTATTTTAACAATGTATTTGCAGGTAAGCCGTCAAGGCCTCAGGATTTCAATGTAGTTATTGATTCATCAAAAAAGATATCACTAACATGGTCGGCAAACCAGGAACCTGATATTGCTCGATATCATGTTTATAAAAAGACTTCAGGAAATGACCCATGGGAGCTGGTCGATTTAGTATTACATAGGAATGATATCTCAGAATTCAGATGGGGAGGTGCAACAATGCCTTCTGCAAAAGTAGATGACGTTTATTACAGCTTATCGGTTGTTGATGCAGACGTTAATGAATCGGCTAAAACAGATATATGCTCAGTTAATTTTAATAATGAAAACGAAAAATGGGTTATTACCAATTATGCATATAGGTGATCAATGCTGATGTATAAGCGAGGTATCTTCGCAATGATTGCATTCGAGCTGTAATGTAGTGTGCTGAATTCCAAACTTATCATGCAGTAATTTTTCAACGCTCTCCCGCAATGCAACACTTTTACTAATCATCATATCATTTACATTTACGTGCGCTTCCAGGAGAACTTCGTTTTCGCCAACCGACCAGACATGAATATGATGAATATCTTCAACACCTTCAATGGTTAATACTTGTTTTTCAATTTCATCAACATCTATGTCCGGCGGCGTACCTTCCATTAATATGTGTGTGGCCTCGCTAAGTATTTTAAAGCTTTCCCAAACGATGTACACGCCGATAAGTATTGTTAGCAGAGGATCAATCCAATACTGGTCAAAATATAAAATTGCAACTCCACCGATTATAACTGCGACAGATGAAACAGCATCGCTCAGCAAATGTAAGTATGTCGCCTTGATATTCATGCTTAATTTAGAATCGCGGTATAAAAGTAAAGTGGCGCCAATATTAGCTAAAAGACTGATTACGGAAAATATAATCATCAGCTCGGCTTTTATTTCCACCGGCCGACCAAAACGCTTGAAAGCTTCGTAAAAGAGGTATAAGGAAATAAGGATTAAGGTAGATGAATTAAATGCCGCCGCAAGTATTTCGGCGCGTTTTAGTCCGAATGTATGTTTCCCGGAATTCTTTTTACCTTTTAGCTTTACTGCAATGTAGCTTAGAATCACGGAAATGCCGTCGCTAAAGTTATGCAGCGCATCCGATATAAGCGCCAAAGAACCTGACAAAATACCGCCGATAACTTCGGCAATTGTTATAACAAAGTTCAGCGCCATCGTAGCTATCAACCTGCCTTTGGTTGACTTTACATGTGCATCATTATGATTGTGGTTGTGCCCCATTAAACTAGCGCAGGTTCGGGTCTTAAGCTTCTGTAAGCATTTTTCAGAAAATTTGGAATTACCGTGTTACGTGTTGCCCAAATGTTATTTTGCTCTTCGAGTATCTCAATCATCTGTTTCCACTTTGCAAGCCCGTACTCGTTGATCACCTGCTCTTTTCGTTCCGGTTGTTTGAAGTGATATTCCATACTTGCCGGGTCGGCTTCGGGATGAAATTGTGTCCCGGCTATTTCATCGGAAACACGAACACCCATCATTGCTCTTTCCAACGGGATGTGCGGTCGTTCTTTTTCGAGACATATTATTTTTGCTTCCAGCTCGGCCATTCGTTTATTGTTCGGCTGAATAACCTGCCAGCCCCGGAAATCAGCACCGTAAAACGGGTTTGGTAAGCCTTCTAAAATCGGATCGTATCTCCCCGATTCTGTTTTATGAACCGGAAGCAATCCGAATGATTTGGACTTTCTTTCAATCACATCGCCAAATCCAAAATAGCGGGCCATAATCTGGAATGAATGACAGATAAAAAACACATGTTTTTTTGGATTGCTGTTGTTTTGATTGTTTGCCCAGACATCATCCATTAGCTTGAAATAATCTTTTTCCCACTTCTTACCATCGCCGTCGAACGGACTGCCGGGTCCTCCTGAAGAAATGTAAACATCGTATTCCGTGCCCGGTACTTCACCCCTATACCTCGAATCATAAATTTTATATTCTACATCAATACTGTTAAAGTAATTGTTGCTTTCTTTTATAATATCCTGTATGCAGCGCATTCCCTGGTTGGTTTCGTTATCATATAAATCAATTACTGCAACTTTTATCTCTTTATTCAAAACTTTCCTCGACTTTCATATTTTGGATGGAAAATATACTCAATATCTGAATTTACTACCAATTATCGGATTAAATCGGTTTTTATTTAACCCAAAATACTCATTAGAGATGAATATTTTGCCGAAGGCCGATGGTAAAATGTTTTGAAAAGACACTTTACCTGACGGGGTTAACCCCGCAAAGTTGTCACTAAAAGGTGTTGCTTTTTTGAACCATATTTTTATTCTTCAACAAATCTAAGTCATTCTAAATTTGCTAGTTACAACTTAGCGGCCCGAAGGGCAAATTTTTCTAATGAAAAATTTGGGTTAAAAAGGCACATGAAAAATATGTTCAAATGCCCTCCTCGTTGCCAAGTCAATATCCTATTAGCTCATTGAGTCCCGTTTAATGCCATTGTTCTGTACCATTATTTGATAAAGATTTTCTATTTTTATTTACGAAATTCAATAAATTTTCTTAAATGCGGAGTTAATTAAATGAAAGAGAAAAGTATCGAACTGTTAAACAAAGCAATAGCTGACGAGATGTACGCTGTTCACCAATACATGTATTTCCATTTCCATTGCGATGACCAGGGATATGACTTGCTAGCCGGTTTGTTCAAACGCACTGCAATTGAAGAAATGATCCATGTCGAAAAATTGGCGGAACGAATTCTCTTCCTTAAAGGAGAAGTTGAAATGGCTGTTGCTGATAAAGTAAAGAAAATTCACGATGTAAAAGAGATGCTGGAGAAGGCAGCAAAAATGGAAGAAGAGAGCGCCCGGGATTATAATATATGGGCGAATGAATGCTCGGCTAATGCCGACTCAGCTTCCAAAAAAATATTCGAAGACCTGGTTGCGGATGAAGAGCGCCATTTTGATCAATACGATACTGAGCTGGAAAATATGTCTAAATTCGGTGACCGCTACCTGGCGTTGCAATCAATTGAAAGAAGTAAAAGTCTTAGTGCAGGCATGCCTGCGGGTTAACAACTATTTGCGGCTTTTTCTGAAATGATTAAGCCGCTTTACATATTACTTTTCACCATACCGGTTAGCATTAATAAGGAAATGAACGACTTTAAAGAAGTTCTTATTTCAAAATACAATTTCTCTGAATTGGAATGGAATAAGACTGAAAAATACTTTTCCAACGAAATGATAGAAGCAAAGCAGCATTTTGTTAAACAGGGTTTTATAGCAAGTAAATTGGGTTTTGTTGAGTCGGGACTTTTGCGAAGCCATTATATTGATGAAAACATGCGGGATATAACAACTCAATTCTTTCAGCCCGGCCAGGTTGTTGTTGTTCCGCGAAGCTTCAACGAAAATAAACCTGCAAACGAAAACATAGTCGCTTACGACGATTGTGAGCTTATCACTATAACCAATGCAGAATTTACAAAGTTGATAGAAGAAGTCCCCGCCTGGCAACCGATCTGCAAAAACGTTGCAGAAATAAAAAACCAACAACTGATGGATCGAACCGTGCAATTCCAAACAAATAAAGCGGCGGAACGGTATAAAAAATTCTGCGAAGAGAACCCATTAATCGTTCTGAGTGTACCTCTCGGACATATTGCTTCTTATCTCGGAATCGACATCGCAACACTTTCCCGCCTGCGTGCGAAAAAATAATTAATTGACATTTGTCAAATAGTAAATTCTGCCTCCTTCCATATATTTGATCTTCAATATATGAGTTTATTAACCTGGCACTGATATGAGAAAAACAATAAAACTGTTTGCTACGATATGTATTTTCAATACCTTCTTCGTAAATAATTCATTTTCGAAAAACGATTCGGCAGTTCTGCGATTCAGCAGTTTCACCGGAAGCATTCCTTCAACATCCAAACTATTATTCAATCATTCTCCTGCTCAATCGTTGAGCGATATCCCTATAACATTCCGCCCTTCGTTAGCCGGCGCCATTGAGTCGATGTATTCCCCAAAGCCTATGTTTGTTCAATTGAATAAAGCCAATACTAATATCAGTGGAGAAGCCATGCCCAACATTACCACACGAGCTATCATAGCGGGTGCATTGTTTGTGCCTACAATCATAACCGGATACATAACTTCTAACCAGGGGAAACCGCAAAACACCCTACTTGTCGCCGGACATAAAATTACTGCTACGGCAGATTTACTCTTACTTAATTACACTGTGTATCAAAGACATCAATTCGCAAAGTTAGATGGGCCTGAAATTGCGGCTACAATTTTTACAAACCTTTGTTATGCAGCAACTATAGCAACCGGCGCTTTACTTACTTCCGAGAACCAGATGCCTCATTGGGTTAATTCCGTCCACAGCGTGATGCCGTGGCTAACAATACTATCTTCAGCTGTTCTGCTTTATGTACTTAACAACTAAGTAACATTTGCAACAAAGCGCAGAGCTTTTCATTAAAATGGAACAGCAATAATTGCAGCTAAGGTTTAAGAAAGCGACCGCGCTAAGTTTCTTCTGAAAGTATACTAATGAACTAAAAATTGCAGGATAGTATGAAATTGTCGATCTTTTATTGCATAGTAAATTAGTCGTTTAGCAGAGAATGAGTTACTGATACTTTGACTTCTGTTCCTCAAACAAACTCTCATTTTTAAGGCCGGTTTCTAAGACATAATTCATTATTTTACTAAACGTAGGTAAAGATAATTTCAGCAACAAATTAAATGGAGAAGATATGAAAAGATTATTAATACTTTTTATAGTTACATTCCTATCGCTCCCGATATTTGCTCAAAACGTTGAAGCAGATGGAAATAACCCGGCATCTCCTATGAAGAACAATATTGAAATTGGCGCCGCAATACTAAGCACTTCTATTAACGGTCAGCCCGTTACTATGCTTGGCGGATACGGAGGAAGAAAAATATCCGAAAATATTTTTATAGGAGGTGGTGGTTTCGGCTTAGCTAACAATACTGCTGTTACAATCAATAATCAGAATAGATTTTTGAAATTTGCCTATGGCGGCGTTATCCTGGGATACAGCGAAGCTCCTTTCGATATATTTCAATACCGTCTTTACACGCTTATCGGCGGTGGAACAATTGATTACGATAAATATACTTTTAACAACTTACTTTTTGTTAGTGAATTGGGAATATCGGGAGAAATTAAAGTTGTTGAACACTTTAGAACCGCTTTGGCAATAGGATACCGGTCGGTCCATGGTACTGAAGTTGAAAAAATCAGCGATGCAAATTTGTCGAATTTTTTCTGGAGTATTCATTTTAAGGTGGTTGGATTCTAAAAGGCAAAGAAGAATTATTGCCTAGAAGTTTTGCCGGGCAATGTGGGAACTCATGTTTCCGGGCACTGGTGTTTAATGACATTTGTATACTAAAGTTATCCGAAATTATTAGCTTACATTTTTTTAATGCGGAAACATGCACTTCAAAACAGAGTCTAAAAAAGAAATTTTTAACGATGGAATAAACACCGGGTATGAACTAGCCGAGCTTAATAAATACACTATAGTGGAACTTGAAATTCCGGGACGACTCGAGCCGCATGAAGTACCCTTTGAAATGATATTTTATGTAATTGAAGGAAGCGGTACCTACACCATTAAGGATAAAGAAATAATTGCCGACAAAGGCGATGTACTAACTGTTGAACCAGGCTCAAAAAGAGGCTGGGAAAATAATAAAAGCACAACACTCAGGTTATTAGCTTTGCGAGGGAACAAGACATAGGTTAAACCATCCTTACATTTTATATGTGTTGCCGATTCATAAAAATATTTGTTTCCCAGGCATTTATCTTTTCCCTTACTAATGGATAAAATTATAAAAATGGATTCAAACAAAATACGCAATAAGTTTGGCGGTGATTTCCGGGCAAACAATAAAACATTTGTTATGGGAATTGATCGCAGGATAACGCAAAAAATAGCACAACGATTCAGGAATAAAAATGTCCTTGAAACATGTACCGGTGCGGGATTTACAACAATTTCATTGGCCAAAGTAGCCGAGAAAGTGACTACAGTTGAAATCTGTAGCGAACATCAGGACCAGGCAAAAGTAAATGTTGAAAGATGCGGATTATTGCACAATGTAAATTTTGTTTTAGGCGATGTATTGAATACGTCACTCCTTAACTCTTTAGGAAAATTTGATGCAGCTTTTTTAGATCCCGACTGGTGTGTAACAGGAGCCAACTACAATTATAAATTTAGAAATTCCAATATGCAACCCCCTGCCGATAAGTTATTGCACACAATTTTAGAAATTACAAAGAACGCAGCGCTAATTTTGCCGCCGCAGATTCCAATAAACGAGTTAACGGAAATAGATAATTGCGAGATACAAAAAATTTATTTAGAAGATGAGTTTGTTTTATACTGTCTTTACTTCGGAGATTTAATTGGAACGAGTAGGAACTCGCAAATGAATGTTTAGGTGTTAAGGCTTCAATAGCACTAAACTTATTGACTTACACAGCCGAAGTATGAGGAAATAAATTTAATACGCTCAAAACCTATGCTCATTCCCGAAAAGTTAGTTTTATCAAAAGAATAGCCTTGCCAATTAATTCAGTTATGCCCGAATTAGCAGCTAATTCGGGCATAATAAAATCGGACCTTTCCGGGAGTTCGACTTTTTATTCAAAAGATCGTTCTCATTTAACGAAACAATGGTGTTGAATACATTTGGTTCAAATATTATTCATTGCTTTTAAGATTCGAACATCTTATTTTACCATTTGTAGAAATTTAATTTCTGCATTTTTTGCATTAGTATTAATGTGAAACTACTTTGCTTCAAGTTAGGAGGGCTAACTTACCGAAAGAATAAATATTAAATCGATTTATGCCTGTTGTTATTCAATTAATTGTCTAGTCAATTTTGAATAACTCTACCGTGTAAAATCCACCAAACGATGAAAGCATAATAACATAATGGAAATGTTAGAAAGTAGATTATTAGGAACTATAATTCCGGGATAAATATTTCTTTCCAAAAATAAAAAGGAGTCTCTAGTGAAAAAATCATCCACTTTTTTGTTTTCTATTTTACTATTATGTGGTATTACACTGTTCGCACAAAGTGCGGATGAAGCTAATACCGGCGGGGGAATTGATTGGTTTCAAGTTATTATTACAGGCGGTTATTTAGTTGGTGTATTTATCTTGCTTCCTATTGTTATTTACACAAATATGAAAGAAAAGATATTTGATCCGGCCGCTGAAGGAGAAGCTGAACTACCTCCTTTGAATGGTTTAAATGATGATGAAAGGAATGCAAGAGCGCAGGAAATTCTCGATCAGATCGCAGCGAAAATGACGCCATTTACTTCGGACGACGGAGAAGAATTGATAACGATTACAAAAGGATCACAGGCAAAATTTACCAAGCGAGGATTGGATTATATTTTAAAGTATCTAAAACCGACCGACGCAGATATAATGGACAGAGTTTACGAGCTAAAAGGAGTTTACGATGACAGGGCAAGGCGTGCATTTACAGGATCAAAATGGGTTATTGCTTGCAGTGCCGGAATCGGATTATTGTTATGGTACTCAGTCGGCTTTAGCACGTTTTTAGTGATACATTTTCTCGGGCTTGCATTTTACATTCTTTCAAGCCGCACAACATTTTACGGAATTGAAAAAAGAATTAAATACTTCGGCGGTGGCGCCGGTTTAATTAGCGGAATTATGGGTGGATTGTTTTTAGGCGACGGCGTTAAATATTACGTTAAAGAAGGAAGCGGCCCATGGCAACGAGACTGGGAAACAGAAGGTAACATGGCTATTATCGGACTATTCTTTCTATTCGTTGCTGCAATGTTTTTGGGATTCTTTGCCGTTGTTCTTGGTGTTGTAAATTTTCTCATTAATTATTCCACAAATTTTATAATTCCATTTAAATCCGATGAAAGATGGTATGAAGAAAAATTTGTAAGCGTGCCCAAACCTCTGCGCGAACACGAAGGGACATTAGTTTAATATTCGTTGAACCTGTCGTTCACCAAAATGTGCGGCAGGTTCGTTCCTTCCTGTTTATTTCATTGAGAATTATCGTCATCATGATTTTCTGTCATTATTTTAGACTTGACTAGTTTTAATGCTTTGCATACGTTTTGGAGCAAAATAAAACGTGAACATCCAATTAAATGCTTTACTGTCTGATTCCCTTACAACACAATACGGAGGAACTAAAATGAGAAAATCTATTTTGGCGGCTTTAATGTTTGTTTTTTCAACTACTTCATTCGCGCAGGGCGAAGGAGCATTACCGTTCCTTGGATTTCAGCAGGAGTCAATGTATTTAGGTGCAGGAGATATTGGTGTAACCGATCCGGCAAGTTCACCGGCCGGATTTTATTTTAACCCTGCCTCGTTAGGAAGAAAAGTGGCTAACAATTCTGCATCTCTATTTTTTACTCCAAGACAGGAATATGGACATTGGATTATTGAACCAACGTTTAGAAGTTTTGGAATTAGCGCTGGATATGATTTGAGCAAATCGGGATGGAAATTACCTTTTAGCATTGGTGCAGCAATTATGTATCATAAGTTTAGTTATGGAAATTTTCCAGTCACCTCTATTAACAACCCGCGAATTTTAAGAACTTACGAAGCATTCGAAGATTTTATAATGATAAGCGGAGGCATCGGGTACGAGTACTTTGTGAAAATTAGTCTTGGTGCATCGATAAAACTTATTGAATCTCATCTTAGTGAAAGTCCAACAGAAAACGAAGAAGGTACAGGGCAGGCTAAAATAACTGCTTTCGATATCGGATTTCTTTTAGACATTCCATTTACAAAATTATTAAAACCTTATTGCAAAACAGGGCTGGACAATAAAACATCGGTTTATCCTACTTTCGATTTATCTTTGGGGATTGCAGCCATGAATATTGGAGATGAAATTGATTATGGATTTCCCGCTCAAAAAGACCCAATACTAAGAACCGCAAGAATAGGTTACACATTTAATGTTGGCTATGACCTTCAATATGAAACCGGTAAAATAAGTTTGTTCAATTATTCGTTTACAGGTGAGGCAAGCGATCTATTAATTAAGCGAAGTATATTGTATTGTAATAGAGAAAACTGTTTTATTCCCGATGACAGGAATACAGAATATCAGGGTTTTTTGAGTGATCTTCAGTTCACAAAAAATCTAATACATCTCGAAGGCAGTTCGAAAATTTTATCGCATAAAGCACACATGATAAACCTATTCGAAACCATCACATTTACGAGCGGAAGATTTTCGGGTAAAAGCATTGTCGGTTCGCGCAAATCAAATGCATTTTCAGTATCAACAAAAGGCCTTTTCAAATTGGTAGGTACCTTGTCCGAAAACAGGATCCTGAAGTATATCACAGATCATTTTGAACTAAGTTATACTTCTGCAACAGCAAATGAAGATACTCGGTGGGAAACCAATTTGTACTCATTTTCGATAGGTTACAAGGGTTTCGAAATCTAGTTCGCATTTTACTATGCAGTCTGTAAGACCGGGCGACAAAACGAATGATAGAATGTTTTTCAGACAAATTATCTCATTATAGGTGAAATTTAAGTAGTTGAGAATATAGGTTTTCTTCCGTATGTTGTATTTGGCTTACAATGAAGAATTTCACAATTCAATTCATGACTTTTATAACAAATCATTTTTATTATCTAAAGTATCGCTTTGCAATTGTCCCATTAGCTATAGCAATTATTTCTGCACTTCAATGCAGTACTGAAAATCCGGTTAAACCTGCCAATATTGATATAAAAAACCTTGAAGGCGTTTGGAAAACTGAAGACCATGCTGAACCTCTTTCATTAAGCGGGTCATGGATTCCGAATAATTTGCACATTAAAGCTAGCGGAAACACCTTGAGAATTCGATCACTTGATCCAATTGCCTGCACAGACGCCAAAGTTATAATTAACTCGTCAACAATTAAATATGAACAGTACGGCTTACAGATTCAAGTTACTTTCAAATCTGTTGAAGACGGGGTTTTATCAGTCTATAAAAATGATTCTTCTTTCTCTTTTGTACTTCATAAAACCGATATGATTCCATTTTGGGATCCCTGTGATTAATCTAACCTCTTCCGCATTTTTGCTTACAATCATTGTTAGCTAATTTTACTAAAGAATAGGAATGTACTTTATGCTAAAGAAATTTATAATCTTGATATCATTAATTGCAATTATCTCCTGCGACCAGGACGATGAAATTACCATTAACAAAGAACCCGGCACTTTTACCGGAACGGTTTTACCGTTAGGTATTCAGGCTAAAATTACTTTAAAACAAGGTGCTAAAGAATTCAGCGCTGATGTTAATGAAAACGGTTTGTTTGTTATAACCGATCTTATGCCCGGGGTTTATGTCTTTAAAGTTTCTGCAAATAACTACGGTTCGCATATTCGAGAGAATATCAAAATTGAAGACGGCGAAGGATATGACATCGGATTGATTGAATTAACCGATATGCCTAATCCATTGTTTATGGCATCTCCCTGTAATGAAGAAGTAAATACTTTTCAATACAATCCATCGTTATATTTTTATTTCAACAAACGAATGGATTTGAATACTTTTGAAAACGCGCTTGTCATTTCTCCGACTACCGAAATACTTAGCATTGATGAAAATTCCGATACTTTTTCAAACGTGTATAGATATTATGTTAAGCTGAACCTTAAAGCCGGTGAAAATTACAACGTAAAGTTGGACAGTGCTCTTAAATCTTATTCAGGAGAATCATTGGAATTCCCGTATACCTTCTCGTTTTCAACTATTCCGTTCATGATTTCCGCTATTGATACGACACTCATAAATTCAGCGAAAGACCCAATAAGAGTAAGTTTTAACAATTACTTTAGCGCTAATCTCTCGAAACACATTGTTATTGAGCCGGATATAGAGCTGGATGCAACAAACCGGTATAATGATTTAGTTGTTCTTCTTAATTCCTGGCTGCCGGATACTAAATTCAGATTAACAATTTTAAAATCCCTAACTGATTATGAAGGCAACCAACTAATGACCGACACAAGCATTGCTTTTACAACACCGCCAATTACAATAGTTGAAACATCGCCTTTAGATAAGCAGCAATTTGTTCCGCGCAGCAAAATGTTCGAAATAAAATTTAACTACATGCTTGATGAAAATAGCTTATTCTTTGGAGAATGTATTACGATAGAACCTGCTATTGATTTGACAATAGCAGTGAGTTCATTTAATAACCGCTCTATTATTTATTTGCAGCACCAGGGACTTGAACCAAAAACTAAATACACGCTAACAATAAATCAAAAACTAAAAGACTATTTTGGCAACAACCTGGAAGAAGATTTCGCGTTTAGTTTTACTACGATGTAAATTCTATTCTTACCGAACGCTATGATCGCACTATTGCACTTTAAGCGAGTAATTAGTTTAATCCGGTCACAGTGCGACCGTGACTACCTGGTTAATTCTATTTTATCATATTATCATGAGAAAAACTCTACCACAGATTAAACTATCTTCAAATTGAACTTTATGACCTGTTTTTTCATTTTTGATATATTGCTTTATCAGCATTTCTTTAAACCATTTCATTTACTAATTATTTTTTTTGGCTGTTTTAGATGGAAAATAAAATTCAACTACGAATAAAGAATATAGTGGAATCCGGCTGGTTCCAAAATACTATTATTGCCTTAATTGCTTTCGCGGCAATACTTGTGGGTTTAGAAACATCGAAATATATGATCGTGAACTATGGAAGCATTCTATATATTCTCGATAAAATCATCATTTACGCTTTTGCTCTTGAAGCGCTTTTAAAGATGGCGCAATACGGGTCGAGATTTTATAAATATTTCGAAAACCCGTGGAACATATTCGACTTCACAATTGTAGTCGTTTGTTTCCTTCCAGGCGATTACCATTTTGCGGCTGTTTTGCGTCTTGCAAGAATACTGCGCGTCCTGCGCCTTGTTACTGCTGTACCTAAACTACAGCTGCTTGTAAGCGCACTACTGAAAAGCATCCCGTCAATGACTTATGTTAGTTTACTTTTGGGACTTCATTTTTATGTCTATGCAGTACTAGGTGTTTTTCTCTGGTCTAAAAATGATCCAACTCATTTCGGTGATCTGCCAACCGCGGTTATATCACTATTCAGAATTATTACACTTGAAGATTGGACTGACATAATGTACACCAATATTTACGGCTCCGATAGCGTGCCCTTCGAGCAATTCAGTGATACGCCTGCTGAACCCTCAGCATCACCTATCGGCGCAACGATTTATTTTATTTCGTTTGTTGTATTCGGTACTATGATTATGCTGAACTTGTTCATTGGCGTGATCATCAACAGTATGAACGAAGCCCAGAGGGACATTCTTAAAGAACAACTCGCTCCGCCGCAAGAAAATGACCTGCTCGCCCTTCAAGCCGACCTTGAATCTCTTGAAAGCCAGGTAACCAAAATCAAAACAAAAATTTCTTCGCTCAAGTTAGAGTAGTGAAGTCCGCATAATGTCGTTTCAGGTGTTTATCTTTATGTCGTTTGTTTAATTTACTTCCTCGGAATTTATTTTCAATATAATCAGGTTCCTGAGCGGAGACGAAGGGACCGAAAGGTTTGATAAATATTTTTAACCCAAAATATTCATTAGAAATAAATATTTTGCCGAACCCCGAAGGGCAAATTTTTCTAATGAAAAATTTGGGTTTAATCAAATAACTACCGCATCATTAGTTTTTCATAAAAGCCAGCGCACTCAGTAAAAATTCCCTTGACTAATAGTGAACTATGCTTTACCTTTATAGTTAAGCATACTTAACTTAGAGAAAACTATGAAAAAATTACTACTAATAGCTTTATTATTATTTAGCATAAATTTATATGGGCAGGCTACTCTTACCGGTAAATTATTTGATACCGAAACAAACCTGCCGCTTAGCGGTGCAAATATTCACCTTGAAAATACGTTAATTGGAACAGCAACCGATGATTCCGGGGAATTCATTATCAAAAATCTTGAATTAAAGGAATATCGGTTAAGAGTGGGCTACATTGGTTATTCCAACTATTCCAAACAAATTACAATTGACAAGGAATACGTTCGACTTGAAATTGGAATGGAGCCGATTTCGATTGAGTTTAATTCAATTGTTGTTACGGGGACGAGAACAGAAAAGAAACGAACGGAAGTGCCGATAATTGTTAACGTCCTGGGCGAAAGAGCTCTTGAATCAACTAACTCTAAAAGCCTGTTGGACGGATTAAATTTTCAGAGCGGCGTAAGAATGGAAATAGACTGTCAGACGTGCAACTACTCGCAAGTCCGGCTTAACGGTCTCGGCGGCTCGTACACACAAATACTTATAAACAGTCGACCGATATTCAGCGCGTTGAGCGGTCTTTACGGGCTTGAACAAATTCCTACTAACATGCTCGACCGGGTGGAAGTAATACGCGGCGGCGGATCCGCATTATTCGGTGCAAACGCGGTTGGGGGAACTATAAACATAATTACAAGAGAACCGCAAACCAACTATTACTCGGTAACTGTTGACAACAGCATAATTGACGGTACAGCCAACGACAGGTCAATTGACTTAAACGCTTCGGTGGTTGATCCCGATATTACCAGTGGGATAACTGTCTTCGGAAATTTCAGGAATCGAAGCGGCTATGACGCTAATAGCGACGGATTCACTGAAATCCCGCAGCTATCTAACAACTCATTTGGTTTGAACTCATTTTATAAACTCGGACGGTTTTCTAAAATAACAGTTGACGCGCATAGCCTGCACGAAGAAAGGCGAGGCGGAAACAAACTTAACCAGCCGGCTCATCTTGCCGATCAGGCTGAAGACAGGATTCACAACGTACTTGGCGGCGGTATAACTTTTACACAGGATTTCCCGTATTTGCTAAGTTCATTTTCAACTTATGTCTCCGGTCAACACACTGATAGAAAACATTACACAGGCATAGACGGGGTTGACGCATACGGAACTACAGATAACAGCACTATTGTTGCCGGGGCGCAATTCAGTCGTTCGCACAAAGGTTTTTTAGGAAGCATCGAAAACACTATTACTGTTGGTGTTGAAGGAACATACGATGACGTAAAAGATGAGATACCCGGCTACAACCATTATCTTGCTCAAATAACTAGGCAGCTTGGAGGTTACCTGCAATTAGACTGGAAAGTGTCCGACCAGTTTGGCTTCCTTCTGGGAGTGCGCGGGGATAGCCATAGTGAGCTAAACAACTTTGTGCTTAACCCGAGAATGAACCTGATTTACAACGTTACTCCCCTGCTTCAGGCACGAGCTTCGTTTTCAACAGGTTTCAGGGCGCCGCAAGCATTTGACGCAGATTTACACATCGCATTTTCCGGCGGAGGAATATCGCGAATAGAGATCGATCCGAATCTTAAGAAAGAAACATCAACCAGCTACAGCGCCTCACTTGACTTTAACAAACCATCCAAACACATGATTTGGGGCTTTACTTTGGAAGCGTTTTATACCAGTCTGAATAATGTTTTTATTTTGGAAGACCTGGGCGCTGATCCTGTACAACCTGAAAACACAATACTGCTCAGAAAAAACGGGGGTAAAGCTTTTGTTGCGGGCGGCTCCGTTGAATTACGTACAAACTACGATAATAAGTTCGAAGTTCAAGGCGGTGTTACAATTCAGAGTAGCGAATTTGAAGATAAAGTTTTTTGGTCGGATCAAGTTGACGGTTCGAAGAAATTTTTCAAATCGCCGAATGTTTACGGATTTTATTTGCTGGATATTTATTTGTTTGACCCGGTGAGAGTGTCTATGAACGGGGTTATAACGGGACCAATGTATGTTCCACATGTTGCAGGTGCGCCCGGCGTGACCAAAGATGAGTTGTTTGAAAGCGAAACATTTTTTGAAGCTAATTTAAAGTTGTCTTACAGGTTTAGTTCGGAAATTGTGCCTACGGGTTTGGAAATTTTCGGAGGAGTACAAAACATCCTTAATCAATATCAGGACGATTTTGACACTGGCCGCTATCGTGACTCAAACTACGTATATGGGCCGGCTAAACCACGCACATTTTTTATGGGAATAAAAATTGGCGCTTAAGAAATCATTGGTACTGTTTTTATTATTATTTGTGTTCGTCGAATTTAACAGCGGGCAGGTAAAGTGGGTTAATAAAACCGGGCTCTATGAACTTTCATCAAAAGAGAAACCGTTTTTTATCTTTTTCAAAGCCGATTGGTGCAATTGGTGCAGGCAGATGGAGTTATCATCATTCAAGGAGCTAAATGTTTACAACTTCATAAACGAAAACTTTATCCCGGTACTCATCAATGAAAGCGATAAATTTTCATTCATCAAGCTCCGGGACAAAACATTTTCGGCAAAAGAGTTTGCAGCCCGGACTGGTGTTGAATCATATCCATCTATTTTAATAACGAACGACAATCTTATTGAAATTAAACGAGTAAATGGTTTTCTTAACACTGATGAATTGAACATCTTACTAACTAAAGTGATGGAAGCTGTTAATGAGCAGTATTAGCAAAGAAGATTATATTAAAGCGATTTACGAACTTAACGCACGTAACAGGTGCGCCGTAAAATCTAAAGAAATTGCGGACACCCTTTCCGTCAGCAAACCTGCAATTACCGACATGATTAAGAAGCTAATCCGTGACGGCCTGGTTGCAAAAGACTCCGGGAACTCTATTGTATTGACCACTGAAGGAGAACGTAACGCAACTCAGCTAATTCGTAAGCACAGATTATGGGAAATGTTCCTTCATGAAGTTTTGAACCTTAGCTGGGAAGAAATACATGATGAAGCGGAAAATCTCGAACATTCAACTTCGGACTTTCTCATTGACAAAATCGATGAGTATTTAAACCATCCGAAAGTCGACCCGCACGGAGCTCCTATACCTGATAAAAACGGAAATATCCACAAGAAACAATCATTCGATATGCTGGCCGATAAAGACGTTGGCGCTTATCGTGTTAAAAGTATTTACGACAAGGAACGTGAGTTTATTGAAGCATTAAATAGGATGCAAATATATATAGGCACGAGTGTTGAGCTTGTTAAACATCATCAGTTCGACGATTCAATTCTTATAAGAACCAACGAAAAGGAGCACCTGATTACAAAACAATTTGCATCGAAAATATTCGTAACCGAAACATAAGTTTATGCAATAGTATTTACATTGAAATTATAGCGATCAATTTATAAATTTGGACAACACATGTGATTTTATGAAAAAATTAGTGAACATATTTCTATTAACTATCTACCTGCTGTTTTCAGTAGGTGTAACAACTTCAGCGACATTCTGCGGTAAAGAGGTAAAATCGGTAGAAGTTATGGTAGCAATGCAAAACAGTAATTCGGACTGCGAATGTAGCTGCTGCGGAATGTGTGAAACAGCTTGCTGCACCACCCAAAGTGTTACAAATAAAATCGATGATTCTCAGAACATCCACTCGATAAGTAAAACAACTCAAGAAACTGTTGTGTTAATCGAATCTGATATACTCACCGATTCTAATAATAAGTTAATTAAGAAAAAATTCAATTCTTTATTTGAATTACATAGTAACGAGCAAAAAGCCTATCTATTATACTCATCATTCCTGATTTGATTTATACTTCTTTTTAATAAGACTTTAGATCACTTTATTTCAATACATTCAGTATTTCTGAATACCTGTTCAAATTGAGCTTGGTGATCCAAACTATTTTTAAAATTTATCCATGGAGTATAAAATGAAATCAAAAGCAATCCTAATTTTTTTGGCGGTACTGGTATCTTCATTTCTTATAGCGCAGCAAGATGAAATTAAAGAAGATAATTTCAAAGTATACGGCAACTGCGATGAATGCAAAGAGAGGATAGAATCTGCGCTCGACATTGATGAAGTAAAGTTTGTAAAGTGGAATAAAAAGTCAAAAAAGTTACGCGTCGCATTTTCTTCATCAATTACTGTCGATTCGCTAAAGCAACGAATTGCGGCGGTTGGTCATGATTCTGAAGAATTTAGCGCACCGGATTCCGTTTATGCGACCCTTCCGGGGTGTTGTTTATATCGCGATAATCCCAATACACACTGATTGACCTAAACGGTTTCTGAAAGGAATAAAGAAAATGAAAAGAATAATTATGCTCTTTACTTTACTTGCTTTTTCTATTTCCGCCTTTGGTAATGAAAGGGTAAAAGGCAGAGTTTACGGAAAAGAAAGCAACAGTAAGCAACGGCCGCTGCCCGGCGCTAATATAATTTTTGCAGGTACATCAAACGGAACTACATCCGATGCAAGCGGTAACTTCGAATTAGCTGTTAGCAAAGAGTCCAATACGCTTATCGTTAGCTATGTTGGTTTCGTTACTGACACAATTCAAATCCTGGACCAGGATTTTCTTGAAGTAGTGTTGCGCAGTTCATCGACAACAGTTAAAGATGTTGAAGTAGTTGGTACTCAAAGTTCACTTGTGCTTGATTATAAAGGAATAGAAAACAGCCAAGTAATTACCAAGCGCGAATTGCAAAAAGCCGCATGCTGCGATCTGTCGGAAAGTTTCGAAACGAACCCCTCTGTCGATGTATCAGTTACCGATGCGATTACAGGTATAAAACAGATCGAAATGCTCGGTCTCTCTGGTATCTACACTCAGAAATCGCTTGAAGCAATTCCATACCTTCGCGGACTTAGCTCAAACATCGGTTTAACTTTTTTACCGGGTACATGGATTAAGTCAATTAATGTCAATAAAGGAATTGGCTCCGTCGTTAATGGTTTCGAATCAATGACCGGACAAATAGATGTGGGAATGGTAAAGCCGTTTGATCCTTTGGAAAAAGATCTCACTTTTAATGCATATGGAAATTTAGATCAAAGGTTTGAAGGAAATTTAAATTATCGTAAAAATTTTGGCGACTATTTGTCATCTATCACTTTGCTGCATGTAAGTTCACGACAACATGAGAGTGATGTAAATAACGACAATTTTATGGACCTTCCCCGCTATAACGATTTTAACATTCTTCAAAAATGGAAACTAATCGGAGAAGATAATTGGGAAACTCAAATCGGTATTCAGTATTACCAGGGAAAGAAAGATGGTGGAACTCTTGCCAGTGTCAATACATCTTCTCACAATAATACTTACCGATATAATAGTGATAACCAAAACATTAGAGTATACGGCAAGTTAGGATATGTTTTTCCTAATAGTGACTATAAAAGCATTGGCTTCCAATGGGCTTTTAATAGATTCGAAAATGAATCGGGATTTGGTACAAGAAATTATACCGGTATTCACAACAATGTATTCTTAAACCTGATTTACCAATCATCCATATTTAACGATTCCCATAAATTCAGAACCGGCCTTAGTTTCTTGTTTGATGAATTTGAAGAAGAATATATCAACACAGATTATAATCGCATCGAGCGAATTCCCGGAGCTTACTTTGAATATACATTCTCGCCCGATGAAACTTTTTCCGTAGTCGCAGGAACAAGATTAGACGAACATAATTTTTTCGGAACAATGTTTACGCCGCGTTTACATATGCGCTATGCTTCCGATGAAGACTGGGTATTCCGCGCAACGGGCGGCAAAGGCTATCGTTCTCCGAATATTTTTATGGAGTATTCTTCTATTTTTGTTAGCTCGCGTGAATTACAAATAAACTCTGCCAATAGTTTTGGTTATGGTTTGCAACAGGAAGAAGCATGGAATTTTGGATTAAACATCACACATTACTTCCTCTATGAATGGCGTGAAGCCACTATAAGTATTGACTTTTATCGTACTGAGTTTGTTAATGCATTGATTGCGGATATAGACACTGATCAGAACAAGATTATTTTCTACGACGAATCAAATGGAATAACTTCAAATAGTTTCCAGACTGAACTAAACATTGAACCATTCGAACGGGTGGAGACCAGAGCAGCTTACAGATATTTAGATGTGCAGCAGAAAATAAATAGTGTATGGAAATCCAAACCGCTTACGTCTAAACATAGAGCATTGTTTAACTTAGGATATCGTACCGAAGAATATGATGATGGAAATGGTTGGGCATTTGATGTCACTTACAAATGGTTCGGTACTAAACGAGTTCCTTCTGTTTCTTTTACTGACAACTCTCGTCCGAGAAGAACATCTTCACCGTATTTTTCGCTTGTGAACACTCAGGTGACAAAGAGATTTGAGCTCGGCTTCGATCTGTACCTGGGAATTGAAAACGTGTTTAACTTCCGGCAGGATGAACCAATAGTTGATCCGCAAAATCCAAATGGTGATACTTTCGATGCTTCGTTAGTCTGGGGACCTGTAAGCGGTCGAATGGCTTATCTTGGTCTTAGATACGAACTGTAATTTACATATTGAGCAACACTCTGCAAAAAAGGGCGGAGTGTTGTATAAAAAGTTTATGGTTTTGCTTCATAAAAATTAGCAGGAGGATTAAAGAAGTCACCAGCTAGTGACGACTTAAACCTAATGTTTGAAATTGCAGCTTCACCACGCTTCTTTGTTAGTCCATTGTCTTCATGCCATTTCCAGAAATTCCAGTTCGTGGCAATCGGCACTCCATTGACTCTTGTGTAATCGGTATATTCAATAGCGCTCGGAGAAGCTTCAGCTTCTTCTTTCGATTTACCTGCTGTAACTATATAAGCAACCGCGCTTAATAAATTGGTTTTACTGTCCGCGTATACGATGTACCAATCATCCGGTGTATCGCCCGTTCCCTGCTCAAAAGTGAGTTTTTGTGTTTCGTATGCTTTACCGTTTAGCTTGCTTGCAGGATATTTGTTCCAAACCGTACCCGGATCACTAAGTTTGTACGGAATCAAAAAGAAATATGACCATGTGTAAGCATCGAACCTGATCCTGGCTGTATTTTCAATACCGGGCGAATAAAAAACTTTATCCTCTACGTAATAGATTTTATTTCCATCTGCCAGTTCAATCAATCCTTTGGTAGAATTAGTGAGCAGCGTAATTTTTCCATTCATCCTCTCACTTCCACCGAATGTCAATACAAAGTCAAACTGAACTGCCTTATTTGATAGAAAGGTTTCTTTTTCGTGAGCAGCTTCAATCTTTTCAGCAAAGCTAAGTTGAGCAATGATTATGCTAAATGATGAAAGGATTATTGTCAAGGCTAGTAATATAATGATCTTAGTTTTCATTGTTGCCTATAAAAATTTTCAAGATAATTGATATAACATAATATCCTTAAGAAAAGTTACCTGCTGGGTAATTATCTATAATCACCCAGCAGGTTAATATTAATTTGCTTTAAGCAACAGCTTCTTCAAGTTCAGGTGCCAACGGAAAGTCTATAGGTATCTTAGTTGTCCCATGCAAAAAATTACTGATAAACTTATCGCCGATTACCATCACAATATCAATAATGTTAGCTTCGTTGTACCCGGCTTCAAATAAAGCATCAACAACTTCAGCATCGGGTTTGCTCCTGTTGATTGTAATGTTTTTAACATACTTTGCGAGAGCGTCAAGCTTTGAATCAAATGAAACGCTTCCGGAACGAATTTCCAAAATCTGGTCATCGGTAAAACCGTTCATTTTGCCTAATGCGGTATGAGCGCTTTGGCAGTAGCGGCATCCGTTTACTTCGCTTACAACCAGGTTAATTACTTCGCGTTCTTTTGCAGACAGTGTACTTTTCCTGTTTTGCAATTGGAGATAGTCGCCAAGGGCTGTGTCGTTATATGCATATGTCGCGTATAGGTTCGGTACGAACCCGACGCCTTTTTCTAAGTTGTCAAAAATTTGCTGATTGTTTTCACTTACGTGGTCTCTTGTCGGAACTTCAAATTGTTTCATGATAACCTCTATATATTTTGTAATGATTATTGTTTATTAAATTCATTACAAAGATAGAGGGGATATGAGAGCAGGCGTTAGGATGAATTTCCCGACTGCTTTCACAAATTTCCCTTATAGTGATAAATGATCAAGCCGATGAGACACACATTTATGCATTTTACCCAATAAATAAATTTTGCTTTTTGGCAAACATGCATGTTGATTAGTTTTCTCATCTAAAATCCAAATCTACAAATGATATTAACCAATGGGTTCACCCATTGGATTCAACTCTGCAGACTATTAACTTTCTTAACCAGTTCACTGGTTTCTAACAACATGAGGAGAGTCACTTATGTCTGGAAGATCTTATACTAAGTAAATCCAACGATTAAAATCGTTTGCTAATGCACTGAAGTTAATTTGATATTCAGAATCCAATTGCATTAACCAATAGCTTTAGCTATTGGAACATAAGATGATAATATAGAGTTGCTAATCTGTTTACAGGTTTAACTTATTAGAGCTTTCTAACTCAAGAATCTTTGCTCCTCTTTGTATTCGGATGGAGAAACACCCGCAATCTTTTTGAAATAACGGCTAAAATGCGCAGGATCATCAAAGCCCAGGTCATAGGCAATTTCGCGGGTTTGTTTATCGGTAAAGTGCAGCATGCGTTTAGCCTCAAGTACAACACGTTCCTTGATTATTTGCTGAGGAGACTTTTGATTATAAACGGCAAACAAATTAGACAGGGTCTTAGGTGATTTGAAAAGCAGCTCTGCGTAATCTTTCACCTGGCGTTTGGTTTTGAAGTGCATATCAACCAGTACGTTAAACCGACGAATGACATCAATTTGACTATCATTCAACTCTTTTACAATCAACTGCTCTTTGGCCAAACGTGTGCAGAGAATTATAAATCGCTTGAGAAGCATCTGCAGCATTTCACCCTGGATGTTGTCTTTGTTCCGAAATTCATCCCTCATCACATCCCAGAGTAAATCAAACTTTCTTAAGTATTCTCCTTCCAGGGTTACTATCGGGAGATCTTGTGTTCCGAAAAATAAAATACCGTTACATCCTATCTCACTATCATGGTCCGATATACAATAGAACTCCCTGTTAAAAAGAATTGAATTCAAAGGTAAACTTTTTTTCGAAAACCCCAGGTTATGAAAAAAAGTCGTGGTAGTAATTTGATTTGGATTCAATTGCAAGTTAAGATGATCAATCTGAAAATCGACCGGGCTATCATTTCTGTTCCATAAGAATTTAATTACACCGGATTTTCTTGTAACAAAATTTTCGTCATGTTGAAAATTGTCGGTAATAGCAAAAATTGATTCCAGTTTGTTGTCTGCAAATTCGTATTTCATATTAATGACGCTTTTTTAGAAAGATAATCTAACAATAATGATTTTATTAAATTGTCTAATCGAATACAAAATATACTTGATTTCGATACAGTGAAAAGTAAGCTAATTGACTAAGGGAATATAAAATGAAAGTAATAACTCTCGGTAGTGGCGGATGGATTCCGACAAATAAAAGACACACTGCCTGTTATTTGATTGATACCGGCGAAAGCCTGATAATACTTGATACAGGAACGGGACTAAGCCGGTTGCCGGATTATAAAGGAATTCTTGAAAAATATAATGAAGTCAATATCATTTATAGCCATTATCATTTAGATCATTTGATGGGTATAGTATATTTGAGCAACTGGGCAAAGAATAAAAAAGTAAATATTTTCGGGCCTGGCAGAGAGCTTGGATTTCAATCCTGCAAAACAGTTCTCTCTGATTTGCTCAAACCTCCCTACTTCGTGGACATTAATTCCATTTACAAGGAGTTGGAAATAGTCGATTATAATCTGCAAGGGTTTCAAATCGGTAATCTCAAGATCAGTATAACAAAGCAAATTCATAAAGGCGGATCATTCGGTATTACACTTGGAAATAAATTGCATTATGCTACAGACACTATCGAATGCGAAGAAACATTTAAGAAGGCGCAAAGGGCCAAACTGCTGCTGCACGATTTCTGGTCGCTTGAACCTGAGGATAACAATGAACATAGCTCACTTGCCGGTATTAAAAACATGCTTAAGAAATTTGATGTTGTGCGCACCGGTTTAATACATATTAATCCAAACTGGAATCAGGAAACAATTGAAAAATTAAGTCAGGCAATACTTGATGAAAGCATTTTCATTGCAGAAGATAATATGATATTTAATTTATAACTTGTTGTACCATGATCCTATTTTGTTTCAATGTTATAGCTAAGTAATTGCGAATTTTGAATTCACCAACAAATATTACAAATACATCTCATGTCAAACATATTATGCAGGATAACTACTGAGCAACTCCAAAAACTAATTAACAATACAAATTGCCACATCATCGATTCACGACCACCTGACGCATATAACGGCTGGATAATGGACAAGGAATCGCGAGGCGGACATATCAAGGGCGCCCGAAGTCTCCCTGCCAAATGGTGCAGCTACATTGATTGGATTGAAATCGTAAGATCGAAAGGTATACTCCCCGGACACAAAGTTGTGGTATACGGCGGGAATGGAGAGCAGATTGAAAAAGTCGCGTTGTGTTTTCTTCGGCTCGGTTATAACGATGTATGCATATACGAACATTTCGAAGATGAGTGGTCGGCGGATCCTGGGTTACCAATGGACAAACTTGCACGTTACGAAAACCTGGTTTCCCCACAATGGCTAAAATCTTTGATGGATGGCGAAATGCCGACTGCTTATCGCGGTGATAATTTTATCATTTGCCATACTCATTACAGAAACCCTGATGATTACAAAGAAGGTCACATACAAGGTTCGATTCCCCTGGACACATTGGAACTGGAAGCGCCTGAAACATGGAATCGGCGTTCATCATCCGAGCTTAAAGCTGCACTTGAAGCAAAAGGTATTAAACACGACACAACAGTTGTGCTCTATGGGCGATACTCATTCCCCAATAATGATGATACTTTCCCGGGCAGTAATGCAGGTCAAATTGCAGCAATGCGGTGCGCATTTATAATGATGTACGCAGGGGTTAAAGACGTAAAAATACTTAACGGAGGTTTACAATCCTGGCTTGACGACGGATACGAAATTACTTCCGATGAAACCCTTCCCGAACCGGTAAATGAGTTCGGAGTTGATATTCCGGCGAATCCCAAGCTGGCCGTGGATATTGATAAAGCCAAAAAATTACTAAAGTCGGACGACGGTAATCTTGTTTGCATTAGAAGCTGGCGCGAATACATTGGCGAAGTAAGCGGCTACAACTATATAGAGAAAACGGGAAGAATACCCGGCGCGGTATTCGGCAATTGCGGAAGCGATGCTTACCATATGGAAAACTACAGGAACCTGGACTACACAATGCGAGAATTCCACGAAGTTGAACGAAACTGGAAAAGTGTCGGCATAGTCCCTGAAAAACATAACGCGTTCTATTGCGGAACCGGGTGGCGAGGAAGTGAGGCTTTTTTTAATGCATACCTAATGGGATGGCCGCGGGTTTCGGTATTTGACGGCGGATGGTTCGAGTGGAGTAACGATCCTGCCAATCCGTACGAAACAGGCATACCGGAAAGCGAAGAAATATCCAACACAATGATGGAATAATTATGAGTAACCGAATTTCAGATGCATTTCTAACAGGTGAAAAAGTTTACTTCCGTGCATTCAAAGAAGGCGATGAACAAATGCTGGCACAACTCGAGAATCATCCTGATCCGAGAAGTACTTTATTCTACGCACTTCCTACAACAATTGAGCAGCAGTTAGAGAAAACGCAAAAACTTATTGACGATCCGAATGTGATTTTGTTTACCATTTGTAAAACCGAAGATAACGAACCTGTCGGGCAAACAGCATTTCATCGAATCGACTGGATTGGGCGAATGGCAATATTTTACATCGGCATTGCAGAGAAAGAAAATTGGTCTAAAGGATACGGCTCCGAAGCAACGCGAATGATGGTGGACTACGGTTTTAATACGGTCAACCTTAACCGAATCCAATTGCATGTTGCTGCTGAAAACAAAGGCGCGGTAAAGGTATACGAACGAACCGGGTTCAAAATAGAAGGCACGTTGCGAGAAGCTATGTACCATGATGGGCGATATTGTGATTTTTATCTGATGGGATTAATTCGGAGGGAATGGGAAAAGGGATAATGAAATTCTGTGTTACCGAAAAAAATACCTCGTTAAAAATCTAAGATAACGTACAGAAAAAACTAGGTTTTCTTTGATTTTGGATTAAAACGCTTCACTATTATACCCACCATTTTTAATCAACAAATATCATATCTTATTATTTATTGGCATAGATTGATAAAATTTAGAATTGTAGCTATAAATTTGTTTTTCTATCACTAAATCAACATATAACCCTCCATCGCTCTGAATATCCCATAATGAATTCCTACTTAAATAATCCCATCCGAATTCTCTCTTTACGCAAATACTCGGATAGGGCTTTTGGGCAATTTTTAGTAGCGCGCTATTATTCATTGAAACTTATCCTTTACTAATAAAGTGAATTTTGGGAGAGGTCGAATAATCTTTGAAGAAGTGATTGAAAATTTATATGATACATGTTTAGCTCTTTTTTGTTTTCTTTGGGTGAAGTTATTCTCGAGAATCCCAATTGTTTTAAAAGTATTTCATCCCCCTTTTTGGCTGTATAAGTAAACATTCGCTTGCATTTTTCAAAATTGCATATCTTGGATAAGATGTATGGTGCTTTCTTCAAATACTCATTGATACCAATAATGTTTATGTCAAAGTCTTCATCCAAAACAGCCAGTGTTCCAGCAAATAAATATTCAACCCTTTCTTTTTCATCAATTGCTATAATGTCATCTTTCCCAAAATCTTTATCATATATTTCCCCGGAAATAAATCTTCTATATACATTACTGTTTACCGGTAATACTATTAGGTATCCACAAAGTTGTTGATTGCTGTTTTTCATTACTGTTATGCAATAAGGATTTTTCTTTAACCATATTGAAAGCGTCGTATGTGGAATAGCAAATAAATCATAGTAAAGTTTTTTTTCAACTGACTCTATCCAATGTAGGTCATCATCGTTTGGAGAAAGAATCGTGTAAGGAGTGTTAAAGTAATTCATAAAAGTTTTATCCGCACTTATGTATTCTTCGGTTTCATTAGAATTTCCATAAATCGTTTCAATACAGACAGAATATAGCATCGATCCATAATCAATATTTAATGCCTTAGATAGTTCAATTAGGATATCTTCTCTATAACTATTCTTTTTACCGTGCTCTATACTTATTAATGTAGTTCTTCCAATTTTCCCGCTGCATATTCTAATTAGCTCTTGTTTCGAAATTCCTTGTTTGGTTCGTTCACTATATACCAGTTCGGATAATTTCTTTTTATTTATACGTATAAGAGCTGTATTGTACATAATCTTCTCTTCAATTGTTGTGAACAGTTTTGTACAGAAGTGAACAGAATCGAACTTGATGAAAATACAAATTATCAAAAACTTATTAAACAGATAATTAGAAGCAACCAGAAGTTGGGATTAATTGAGTGCAAACCAATCAGATTAGGTTTTGGGAACTCATGTTAATTACGACGAAAATGAACTAAACAACCAATAAGGGAGGAGTTAACAATGAAGATGATGAAAACTTTATTTAAGTGTAGCAAAGCCTTTCTTTTAATTCTAGTATTTATCTTATCAGAAATTTTATTCGCTCAAAATTTTACAATAACACAACTAACTGATGATAAAACTGCCGATGCATGGGCAGAAATGGAAATTGACGACAATGGCAAAATTCACATTACGTGGGTCAAGGGTAAAATAGATAGTACAACCGGCAACTTTATATTAAGTGTGTACTATACAAATAATATAGAGGGTGATTTTGCAGCACCTAAGAAAGTATCAGATGAATATTTAATGATTTCTGAACCAACAATTGCAGTGACAAATAATGGAGTTGCACATATCATATGGGGCGCTCCAATTTCCGGAGTAGAAAATAATGAATTATTCTATACAAATAATGAAGATGGAACATTCTCAACCCCAATTCAAATTACAACCAATACAAAATCGAGCGGTTCTCCACATATTGCAATTGATTCAAATGGAATAATGCATGCTCTTTGGTTATTGCATGGAGTCCAATATATGAAATATATGAATAATTCCGGTGGAACGTTTTCTGAACCGATAACGATTTTGGAAGATGTGCGTAACCCTCAGTTTGTATTAGATAATCAAAATAACATTCACGCTGTTGCGGTAAAAAGCACAAATGATGGAAACGTTCTCAATTTTAATGTAGTCTATGTTAACAACATTCATGGTACATTCAGTGAAGAGGTACTCCTTCCACAACCACCCAACTTTCAAGAAGTAGATATTTATCATCCAATGATTGCGATAGATTCAAACCAAAAATTCCATGTAATATGGAAATATAGTTCACAAGATCAAAAAGAAGGGGTATATTATTCCAATAACATTAATGGTGAGTTTTCATTCCCAAGTGCTATTGTTGATAATTTGGCGGATATTCTCCATGCCTCCTTGGTTGATGATAGCAACAACAATATCCATATTGCTTATGCCACAGAAGGAGACATTTTTTATACCAACAATATTGCTGGTTCTTTTATCTCTTCTGTTGCTGTTACGGATGATACAACAACAGAAGCGATAATGAGAAGTAACCAACGCAATATTGTTTTTAATGAAATTGAGAATACAGTTAGCATACTTTATTTCCGTCAACCCGCAGAAGACATTGCAACTATTGAGTTAATGCTAGCCACAGCGTCAATAATTGCGGAAGTAGATATCGAAGGATCACAAATTGTACAAGAGTTTAATTTATCACAGAATTACCCCAACCCATTTAATCCCAACACCAGCATTGAGTTTTCTTTGCCTTCGAGTGGATACGTGAGCCTAAAAATTTATAGTCTTCTAGGTGAAGAAATCACTTCCCTACTGACGGAAATACTTCCTTCCGGAAATCACAACGTAAGTTTCGATGGGCAGAATCTTAATTCAGGAATATATTTTTATCAATTGAATTTTGATGGTGTATCTCTTAGAAAAAAAATGATTTTACTTAAATAGCCGGGCAGGTTAAAGGTTGTCATTTCCAATTATGGCAGTCTTTAATTATATTTTTCATATCAAATAGTAAAATTCATCAAGTAAATCCTATTTAACTGAAAAACTATGTTTACTTTTCGTCTCTATCATTTAACAACTTCTCCTGAACAAAATTTTGAAAAAATTTAACATTAGCAATGAACAAAAAATGTTTTAACATGACAACTTACATAAAGACTCAAGTTGAACAGAAAATGACGAAAGAAGAAATTTACAAATAAGAACATAGTGATTGGTTTATGAAAAAAATTATAATAATAAGTCTATTGTTTCAACTAGCAACTATGCTTGCTCACACAAAACCCGGGTTCATCAAGAATAATATTGAAGGCATCGCAACCGCAACGGGATCAATAAAGTACCTGGATATTCCTGCCCGCGTAGAAGATGCAATAGAAGGTTCTGAATTTGCAGATCAGATAACGGGTTTGAGTTTAAAAGACAGGGAGATTGCAATAGTCAATGAAATCCTCGCCGGCAATGTGCCTTCTTTCTCGCGTAAGTTAAGACCAATTGTAATAAGTCAAACGATTGGTTCCGAAAATTATGAGCTGACGTTTTATAGTACCTGTGATTATATGGCGATTGGTTCCGATAATGATTACCTGTATGTGCCAATGACACCTTCAACGGCGCAGCACCTTGCTAACCAATTGGATTGTTCACTGCCTACTAAAAAAATTGTTGACGTCGTTTATGCAGAGTCCGGTATTAAACTGCGTCCGCAGCCAATTCCGCCTTCCGATAAAATGACAACCGTTCCGGTGTTTTATCAGCATACTGATTCCATAAAAACACTTTTCTCATATATATTTTACAATAGATCTGCAGACAGTATTATTGCCGGGCATAAGAAGGATATAATCATTTCAAATAAAATTTACAGCAGCGACAGGAATTACGAAAGGGTTGTAATTTATGGATGGCATAGACTTAACGGTAATGCTATTCAGCCGGTCTATAACGGTCATAACGCTGAATACGCCGATTACTCTCACGGCGTGCGTTTGATTTCAAATATAGTTCTACTTAACAATGATTCAACGACCGTTCGCAGCATTTTAGCCGATCAGCAATTGTCCAGACTTTTGAGCAGCGAAGGAGTAATCAACAAACCATATTACCCTGCAAGCGACATCTTCACTTCAATTAAAACCGGGCTAAACACGCCCAATCAATACAAACTCTACCAGAACTATCCAAATCCATTTAATCCTTCCACTACTATAAAATTCAGCATAGCTGAAGCCGGTCATGTAAGCGTGCATATCTATAATCTTTTGAGTCAGCTTGTAGAAACATTGACAAACAAATATTACTACGCCGGAATTCATTCGGTTATATTTAATGCAAGTTCAGTTGATCGGCAACTAGCAAGCGGCGTATATATCTACCGTATAACAGCAGGTAGTTTTGTCAAATCGCAGCGAATGTTATTGTTAAAATAAAAAGTGGACGATTCTGACATTAGTGAGAAATTATAAACATATAACAAAACTATGGTTGCTCTTCGCCTTGTTTTTATTATTCAATTGTGCAGAGTCCACAAAGTTATTTGAATCTGAACCTCATGTCCGAGTCAGGATTATTAATACTCTAGATACGCTAAACATTCAACTGGATGAAGAATGGGAAATAAATGAGACAACTGTTAGAGGAAGACTCACCCTGGTAACCGATGGTCAAAACATTTCTGTTCCTTCATCCGATTCGTCATTAAATAGTCATTACAACCAAATGACTTTTACTCCGACAAATGACAAATGTCGATTACACATTGAGTCTGTCCCTTTCGGAGTCGGCTGGTGGTGGGAAGGAAAAGAAGATCGCATTTACGAGGGCACAATCAACATTTACGTAAACGATGATAAAAAATTTGATGTTGTCGTTGCCCTGCCGCTCGAACAGTATTTGAAAGGAGTTGTACCGTATGAAATGGGCGGAGATTCTCCTCTTGAAGCATTAAAAGCGCAGGCTGTTGCAGCGCGTTCGGAAGCTGTAGTTGCATTAACATCGGGACTTTACAGCGGTCCGTATTACGACTTAACCTCCGATGTCGAATGCCAGGTGTTCAGCGGCAATCACAAGCGTACAGAGACTTCGGATAGAGCGGTTGAAGAAACCCGTTCTATTATATTAAGCGAAAACGCGAAATCCATCAATGCATACTACTCATCAAACTGCGGCGGACATTCGGAACTTATCGCTAATGTCTGGCCGGACAGGCCACGCCCCGCAACTTATCAATCTGCATTCAGTGACAACTTCAAACACGAGTTCCTGGATTTGAGCAATGAAAAAGATGCGCGTGAATGGATTGAATCCAGTCCGCAGGTTTATTGTAATCCCGATATTAATGAGCTGCCACCCTGGAGCAAAAAGAACTTCCGCTGGAAACGAGAATTCAGCCGCATGGAAATTACGGCAATGCTTTCCAATGGAAACAATTATGGAATACTGCAAAATATAAAAGCAATAGAGCGCGGAGTTTCCGGACGAATCTATAAAGCCCAATTTGTATTTGAGCAAAACACTATTGAAGTTACCGGCGAGTTAAAGATTCGACAAATGGTTCATCCTCCTCTGCGCAGCTCTTGCTTTGTTGTGGATAAAACGGACTCGTTCTTCATTATATCAGGCGCCGGCTGGGGACATGGAGTCGGTATGTGTCAATCGGGTGTAGTTGCACAAGCGAAGAAAGGAAGAAATTTTGAGCAAATCTTGAAACATTACTATTCAAAAGCCTTGATTAAAAGAATTTACTAACTAATTTATCCGTAAGAAAGGAATGTTCCCCACCAACTACTATAGAGAAGCAAAATTTCAGGATGCAAAGTTAGTTTATCAAAAGACATTATCACCTGTTAATTTGGTGCAAAAATACTGAAACAATAACTTCCCATTTACAGCGTAAATGTAAATTTTCAAATACAATTTTGCTCTATAACAGCAGCTAAATCTGCAATTATTATGCAGGTTATGAATGGGTTATACAATTGAGAATACTATTTCTTGTGGAGGGAGCAATGCCAAAGAAGACATACTTTGCTTTTTCGATCTCACTTTTGATTTTAAGTGTAATTTTTTCGCTTTACTTTGCACTAACCGGTTTACTTCTTTATTCAGGGTTATTTTTATTAGGTTTAGTCGTTGGTACAGTTCTCTTGATTCACTGGAGTACAATTAGCTACAAGTGGGAATGTTCAAAGTGCAAAGACACAATTAAATTATCTTTTATAGAAAATGTCAAAGGTGTAAATATCGGTATGAATAAAAAGAATTTATATTGCAACACTTGTAATAAAAAAGTTCCGTTTAACGGTATTAAAAAGTAAAAATGAATGCTCAGAAAAGAAAGAATTAAAAATGAGTTTTGATTTACAACCAATATTGAAAGGTAATCTCCTGGAACTCAGACCGCTTCAAGCTTCGGATTTCACTGATCTTTTCTCCGTAGCCTCCGATCCGTTAATCTGGGAACAACACCCGGTTAAAAATCGCTATGTAAAAAAGGTCTTTGAGGCTTTCTTTCATGATTCGTTGGAATCAGGCGGGGCGCTGATTGCGATCGACTCTAAGAACGGCAATTCTATTGGGTCGTCCAGATTTCATGGATATAATAAGAATGAAAGTGAAATCGAAATTGGCTGGACGTTCTTAGCCCGGTCGTATTGGGGCGGCGTCTATAACGGAGAAATGAAACAACTCATGCTTAAGCATGCCTTTAGATTTGTAGACAATGTTATTTTCCTGGTCGGACTCCAGAATCTGCGTTCCCAACGGGCAGTAGAGAAAATCGGGGGCGTATGTATTGGTGAAAGACCCGACGAAGGTGGTTATGATAGTCTAGTCTATCAAATCACCCATTCAAGTTTTCTTGGCTAGCGCAAGCGAAGCAGGGCAAAACCTATCATGAGATTTTGGTTATCATTACTTTAGGTATGATCTTTAGAGGATTTATTAAACCTCATATTAAGGCATAGCTCACGTCCGATTTTTTTGACGTCCTATACTTTAATTACCTATTGTTCAATTGAAAGTTTACCGGTTTAGTTGTACATTGCAATTGTACAATTAAAAGCGAGTACTAAATATGGAATCAATTGGCGTAAGTGAACTAAGAGCGAACCTAATGAAGATTTTGAATAGTATAAGAAAAGGTGAGTCTTATAAAATTACTTCCAGGGGAAAAGTAGTTGCAAAAATAATTCCTCCCGAAAATAGCAGTGACAATGCAAAACAAAAATTGAAAGAAATTGGCAAGACCGCTGTAATAGGCGACTTAATTTCACCTATTGATACCAAGTGGGAAGCTGCAACGAAATGATCACTGTTGACACACATATTATTATCTGGGACGCTTTAAAACCTTCACTGATAAGCAGAAAAGCAAAGGAAGCCATTCAAACAGCGAAGTTAAAATCCGGCATAATAATGTGTGAAATCTCGCTGTGGGAAATTGTAATGCTTGTCCGGAAAAAACGAATTGAAATTAATATATCCTACATCGAGTTTATAAACCTGGTACTCTCTTCGAACAATTATATACTAAAAGGCATAACCCCTGAGATTGCTGAACTATCAACTCTCCTGTCTACTGAAATAAGTCAAGATCCGGCAGATCGAATAATCTGTGCTACTGCTTTAACAATGAAAATGCCCCTTGTAACAGCAGACAAAAATTTGAGGAAATCAAAACTCATCAACACTATTTGGTGATGAGCCTAACATACTTATCAAAAGCGAGTATAGTAAACCCATGAAAAATACTGAGCCGAATAAATAATTCAAATTCCCCTTACTCTCAGGCAAGAACAATAAACACCTGCCCAAAATTTATTGACGGATGCTTTTTTCGTCTCAACTAAAAATTTAGTTGCCTCGGCAACTATTATTTGTTATTTTTGTTTCCATGGAAACTATCTTATTCTAACAGGGTAAAATCATGGATAAAACGCAAACGGCATCGATTATTATCGGCAAGCTGTTAAACATCGGGGGGCTACTTCAAAGCCACGGAAACAAAATGCTTCAACCTTACGGACTCAACCAACAGCAATTCTCAATCTTTTTCGAAATAGCAAAAGTCGGGAAGGTAAAACAGAAAGACATTGTAAACCGGCTTGAATTGGAAAAGGGGCATGTCTCTAAGGTTGTAAAAAAACTACATAGCCTGGAATTAATTTCTATTAAGACTTCAAGCGAGGATAACCGGTCGGTATTGCTTTCCCCTACCCCGAAAGGGAAAAAAATACTTAAGCAATGTATGGAGATGTTTACCAACTGGAATGATAAATGGCTCGCGGAAATAAATAAACCGACTCTCCTCGCAACGCTGGATAACTTAACCCTGCTTCAAAAAACATTTCAAAAACACGCTCATAAAAACCAGTTATAACAAATTGAAACCGAATTAAAGGAGGAATAATCAAATGAAGAGGAGAATAATAAATCCATGGACGTGGCAGGATAAATACGGCTTTGTTCAATCGAATGAAGTAACTGACGCAAAGCGCACACTCTATACAGCGGGTATTGTTTCCGTGGATACCGACGGTAACTTGCAGCATCCCGGCAATATGGAAAAACAAATAAACCTGGTTCTCGATAATATGGAACAACTGCTTGAACAAGCCGATTTACAAATGAAAGATGTTGTAAGATTCACTTATTACACCACCGATGTTCAGGCGTTTTCCGAGGCCGGTCCGGCTCTTATTGAAAGATTGGAACGAAAAGAATGCAGGCCCGCGACTTCTTTAATCGGAGTACAGTCGTTGTTTCATCCCGACTGTGTAGTGGAAATTGAGGCGATAGGAGTTGGTGAATAATTATTTAAACCGTATATAACTTTAGCTATACACAAAGTATTATCAAAAATGAAATAGCAAAAATCTGCAACTCATGGTTCGGGCGGTTTGTAAAATAGTTCATTCGGGCAATGATTCGCAACCAGTAAGAATGCTGCGACTTCGCCTGCAAGCTATCATAAAGTTTCACTTGAAATTAATGTTACGTAAGGATAAATTGATCGTGCCAAATCAAAAAGGGGAAACTTTTGAAAAAGATAACTTTAATTTATCTTGCTGCTTATTTAACTATCGGCGGAATAGGTTTCGGTTTCTTCCCTTCATTTGCAATTAAGATATTTATGTCTACCGGTGATTACGGCGATGTTATGCCGAGAATGGTTGGAATGTTTATGATTGTTTTAGGATTGCTGATAATTACGATTGTAAAAAACGAAGATTATAAATACTACCTTCCTACAATTATTGCCAGAACATTCATTCTAGTTTTTATGGTCTATTTATACTTCATTACAGATGATATCCTTTTTATATTTTTAATAGTTATTGTGTCGCTTGGCCTACTGCCTTCAATTTTTGTCTATCTTAAAGATAAGACTGTAGGAGCTTAATGACATGAATTAAGTTGCTGCTTAAGGTCAAATTATTTTTAACTGCCCGTCCTTTTAAATTACCTAGGCAGATCCTATAAGTGAAACAACAAAATTTTGCAAACCTAGGTCAACCAAAGCCTTGGCTATGTTGGTTAGAATTCGGTATGATTTCGATCTCTCGAGCGCGCTTTTAGTATCTGGTTATAAAGATTTATGATTTTCCATTTCTTTTTATAACAAAGTGTTCAAACGCCCTGCCATAAGCATACTGCTTGTGGTATCCTCTCTTCGCTCGGAATCCTGAGACCACTTGTTTTGTAAGCATTCAACAGAACAAAATGGTTTCAATTTTTTGACACGATATCAGTTTTTTGACAAATATTTGTGTCCTCTTTTTCGGAAACCTTATTTTATTCGTCATAAAGTCAAAATTCAATTTGGCATTAAAATTGGCTCGAATTTTATCGGAAATGTTAACCATGAGATAAGGAGAAAATAATGAGATGTTTTATCAGTTTCATTTCTATGCTATTTAACCATTTTTACATTTTGATATTAAGCAGTACTAGCTTCTCGAGATTATGCATTAAGAGGAGCATAAAGGAAAATACAGTAACCTGTATTTTTGTTTTGACTATTTTCATTTTGATATCATGCGCATCACCTACTGAGCCAATGGAAGATGCTATTAAAGCCGAACCGTTGAGTAGTAAATTAAAAATTTCAAATACCAGTAACAGAACAATTTTTCCTGTTTTCCGCAATGCAGCACCCTAATAATTATCCTTAACAATCCTGTATATCTCATTTTGTTCTTCATTCATTTTCAAAATTATTTTTTTGTGCTT
>JANQLA010000190.1 GCA_028280855.1 Melioribacteraceae bacterium | reverse complement strand
ATGAGTAATACATTGGTTCCCGGATATTATTATCTCCAACCCAAAAACCGAAACTAATTTGTTCGTGTGAATACGTATCTTTTTCAAGAATTCTCGCAGGATTTTCCTGCGGAGGAAGCTTTTTACCCGAGAACCGGGTTACGGTTAAATCAAGATGATGCCAATAAATATGTACGGGACACGTTTTTCCGTAAAACCTTCCGCTGAACTCGTTAAATACGTTATTGTTCCAGCGCATTACATCCCAAAAGCGTTTAATATAGTTCCAATCGTAGTGATGGTACTCTGTTATTTCTTTAAACGGTTTTGTTACTTCCAAATCAAAAGGCTTTTCAACAAATTCAGGTTTATGTCCAAACTTCTTAAGAGCCAACATGAATTGATTATAAATTTTCGCGACGCTTGGACTTTCTAAAAGCGATATGATAATTTCTTCACCTGTACTTTTGGTAAATATTACTGCTTTTTTGAATACATTAAATTCCATCTCAAAGCTCTCAAGCCCATGGTTTGCCGGGATTGAATAAGTACTGAAACCTCTTGGCGTAACGTAAATTGTGATGAACCACCAATGGTTTTTCCTGGGGGTAAGCTTAAGCCGTGCTTTTCCCATTATCTGAAATATCAGGTGCAAAGTCAACCGTGTATTTGCCCATTCATTAAAGGGAAGATCAGGAAGAACATTTGAATTTTTCATTTTACAATCCTCTTTACAAACTTATTAATACTAGTTTTCTCCACTCAGGATGTTTTTTAATATATGTTGCAACAAATGGACATAAAGGGATGAGTGTTAAACCCTTCGATTCAATATCTATTAAAACCTTTCGTACTAACTCAGATCCAATCACTTTTCCTTCAAGTTCTTTCGGAACTTGCGTATGAGTATGATAAATTTTGTCTTTTGCCTTTATTGAATCAATCTTTGCAATACGATCTCCTATTTCGAACCGGAATTGTTTAGAGGCAGTGTCATCAATTAGTTCATAATCACTTTCTCTTTCCATTTTTCCAGCATGCTTTATTCGGCTTTTACCGTTTCTTAAACTGCTTGGTTAAGTGTTTTTCTTTATTCAGACATTGAGTCTGAAAATAACAAAAGATTATAAAAGCGCAAAGACTCGATCAATCTGAAGCGGAAATTCCTTTCCAACTTTTCTTCTTTGGCTAATAATAATGAGTTCAAAATAGGAGACAAGTTACATCTTACTTTAACTTAATAATTCATCAACGCTTCAGATCCTAATTAGTCCCGGAATTTAAGTGGCTTTCCGGTATCAAAGATATGTTGTACAGTTCATCATAACGAACGTACAAATTGACAAGGTCATCCTTCTCAATAAATAAGTAAAGCAAGTCTGGATAGTTAACAAAATATCTTTACTTGAGCTTTCATTTCAAGAATAATTAACAATAAATTAATGCCGTTATATCGGTCTAAAGTATATATTTCGTTATTCATCGAAATGTTTTATTATGAAAGACAACACAAAAATATTTAAAGCACTATCGGACACTAATAGATTAAGAATTCTAAAAGCGCTTCAGACTAAAGTGCTATGCGCGTGTGAAATAAAAGAATTAGTAAACCTGGCAAATTCCACGGTTTCACAGCATCTTAAAACTCTTAAAGAAGCTGGTTTTATTGACGAAGAAAAGGACGGTAAATGGATTAATTATATGATTCTACCAAATCCGGACGATCGTAGAATCAACTCAATTTTATCACAGCTCGATTTTTGGGTAAACGATGAAAAACAGATAATTGCCGACAAAAAGAAACTTGTTAAACTTGACCGTAGCAAATTGTGTAAATCGTGAAATAACATTTCGTTAACTTGCTAAATGATTAAATGGAAAATCAAAAGAAACTTGCATTTTTAGATCGCTATTTAACTCTGTGGATATTCCTTGCAATGTTCGCAGGAGTAATGTCTGGCTACCTTTTCCCAGGCTTTGTTGATTTCTGGAATTCATTACAATCGGGCACAACAAATATTCCTATTGCAATCGGATTGATATTGATGATGTATCCTCCACTTGCCAAAGTTAGGTACGAAGAGCTACCTGATGTATTTAAAAATGTTAAAGTATTGCTTCTATCGTTAATTCAAAACTGGTTAATTGGTCCCGTGCTAATGTTTCTATTAGCGATATTATTTTTACACGACTACCCGCATTACATGGGCGGATTAATTTTAATCGGTTTGGCTCGCTGCATAGCCATGGTAATTGTTTGGAACGAATTAGCCAAAGGCGATACTGAATACGCTGCCGGGCTCGTAGCGTTTAACTCTATTTTCCAGGTGTTATTCTTTTCAGTTTATGCTTACTTATTTCTAACAGTTTTGCCCGAGTGGCTCGGTTTGCAAACCTTTGCTGTTGATTTAACAATCGGACAAATAGCTGAGAGCGTATTAATATATCTCGGTATTCCTTTCTTCGCCGGCATGTTTACACGTTTCCTTCTACTTAAGCTTAAAAACAAAGATTGGTACCAGGAAACATTTATTCCAAAGATAAGCCCGATAACATTGATTGCTTTGCTGTTCACAATTTTCGTTATGTTTTCACTTAAGGGTGAATACATTGTGAAAATACCGTTGGATGTAGTTCGAATCGCGATTCCGCTTATCCTATACTTTGTCATAATGTTTTTCGTTTCGTTTTACATGGGAAAAAAAGTCGGCGCAGATTATTCAAAAACAACAACACTTTCATTTACTGCGGCGAGCAATAATTTCGAGCTGGCAATTGCCGTTGCTATCGCGGTATTCGGAATTAACTCCGGTGAAGCATTTGCGGCTGTTATCGGACCGCTGGTAGAGGTTCCCGTTTTGATTCTATTGGTTAACGTCGCACTTAAGTTTCAGGCAAAATACTTCAGTAACGTGGAAGCAGGCAAAATAAACGCCCCAGATGCTTGTCCGTAATAAAAAAATAAGGATTCGTTATGCAGCTATTGCCCGGATTAGAAAAATATGTTTCAGGAGTTGTAACAAGGTTCGATTCAATTTCCGAAGAGCGTCAACTACTGCTATCAGAATTTGCCGGTTACATTTCAAATAAATTAAATTATAGTCAACCGGTTAAACTAAATTTTATATGCACGCACAACTCCAGGCGAAGTCATTTATCCCAGATATGGGCTCAAACCGCAGCTCATTATTACGAAATCTCGAAAATTGAATGCTATTCCGGCGGGACTGAGGCAACATCGTTTAACGAACGGGCTGTTAAAGCTATTGAAGATGCGGGCTTTTCAATATCACGGAATGGTGAACCAATGAATCATATTTATTATGTTCATTACGCACATGATGAAAAACCGCTTCAATGTTTTTCAAAGAAATTTGATGCCTCTACCAATCCGCAAAAAGATTTTGCCGCGATTATGACATGTTCCGATGCAGATGAAAGGTGCCCTGTAATATTGGGCGCGGAAACACGTTTCCCAATCCGCTACGAGGATCCGAAGAAATTCGATAATACGGAACACGAAGAAAAAATGTACGCGGAAAGATGTAAACAGATAGCTGTGGAGATGTTCTTTGTGTTTTCACGAGTTAAAAAATAAACACGGATTGCACAGATTTCACGAAAGTAAATTCAAGGATCTGTTTCCCAGCATTTACAAATATTGCTATAATAAATTTAAAGACCTTTTGCTTTTAGTTTCCAAATAAACGGAATAGCCAACAGACCTAAAGCAGGTGTAATTATATAAGTAGCTTCTAATCCAAACAAATCGCTAAGGAAGCCAACTGCTATTGTACCCAATCCGCTTATCAAAAAATTGAGCGTCATAAATACGCCGTTGATTAGGGACTGGTGTTCCGTATCTATTTCATTTACAAAAGCCAGTAAAACCGGTGTGGAAGCAATCATAAAGAAACCAATTATTAATAGAAGCGGTATTTGAAAAAATCCAGTTGCATTTGTAAAGAGGAACATTATTCCGGGAACCAGTATGGCTATTATTAGCAGTGTCTTTTTCCTTCCGATTTTGTCGGAAATTGTTCCCGAAACAAATGTCCCGAGTGCGCCTGATAATTGAATGAGAGATAAAGAAATTCCGCCGAACCAAATTGATTGCCCTTTACCCGCGGTTAAAAACGTGGGAAGAAAAGTAGTTAACGCTCCCTTTACTAAAGAAAGGAAAAAAATAATAAACCCGATTATTGTAAAAGTCGGCATTAAGTTTTTTATAGTAATTAGCGCACGCTCTTCTTTTTTCTTCCTTGTAAATGCGTCGGCAATTTTGATTTTTCGGAATTTGATAAAAAGAATAAATGATGAAAAGAAACCGAGCGGAATGAGTTTATATATTTCTTCGAAACTCCAAAAAGAGATGGCAGCTAATACGATTATGGGTCCAACACTTCTTGCTAATTCTCCGCCAAACATAAAGAAACTCATGCCTTTACCTATGCGGTTGCCGGAGACACGCTTCACCATCACCGGAGCCGGAACATGAAACAAAGATGCTCCAATGCCCGCAATAATCATCAATAGAATCACTACAGTGTAATTGTTAGCCAAACCGAGTAAGCTCATTGAGACCGCTGTAAGCGAAGGGGCAAAAATTAGTAAATAACGGATTGGAAGTTTATCGGCAAGATAACCAACTAACGGATTTAATAAAGATGGAAGCTGTCTAACAACATTAAACACACCGGCCGATGTATACGACAAACTTAGCTTTTCAATTAGCAGGGGAAGTATCGGTGCAAGGAATGAAGAATAAATATCATGAATATGATGTGCGAAGGATATGGTGGTTACATTACCAACTTGAAATTTATTCTTCATACTTTAGTTTGCACCTGCACTAAAGACCGAATACGCAGCGAAATCAGCTTTGCGATGATTTCATTTTATAAATGTTGTTGGAACGATCGATATCCGGTATATGGCTGCTGCCGATCGAAACTTTGCTGATTTCTTTATCTGTATCTAAAGTAATAATGAACTTATTGTCGCCGTTTTTCCAAACACCGGCATGCTTTAGAATCTCGTCTGCTGTTCCGTCAATATATTCAACAATTATCTTAACTGAGGTAGGCAGGTTGCCGATCTTGGCGACTGTTAATTCAGTTTTACCATTGTTACTGTTAACCGATTCAATTCCCAAGTCGGGATAACCGAATTCGTAAAACCACGGCTTCCAAAACCAATTTAAATCTTCGCCAACGGATTTGCTAAATGATGAAAAGAAATCCAAAGGAACAGGATGTTTGCCCTTCCAGTCGTTTATGTATGTTAGCATTGCTTTTTTAAAGGTTTCACGTCCGAGCAAATTATAAAGTTCGGTATAAGCAACAGCCGGTCTGTCGTAAGCGGCGGTTCTTCCTTTGGCTTTATTGGAATATGAAACTACCATGGGCGGCAGCTCGGATTCTTTACCGGAGTGTCTTTCGAACCCTGCAACTCTCCTGGAATAGCTATCGTAGTCATCATCAAAGCGATCAACTATTTCTCTGGGTAAAAACGATGCCCAGCCTTCATCCATCCAGGCATATTTTCGTTCGTTGGTTCCCATCATAAAAGGGAAATAATTATGAGCTATTTCGTGAAAAATTAATCCAACATGTCTGCCTAATATTTCCGGAGAACCGTTGTTTGCCATCATAGGTGTTTCCATTCCGCCGCTCGGGCGTTTATTAGAGAAAGAAGTAACCTGGGGGTAAGGAAACGGGTAGCCTGGTAATTCTTTAGACATGTATTCAATTGTAGCGCGCGAGTAATGTGAAGCCATTGGCCAATGAGCGGCTCCTTCGGGATACACTGCGTTTGCCAGCACTCTTCTTCCATCCTCTACTTCTGTGCTTGCGGCGTCCCAGTTATAGTCGTTGCTTAAACAAAAAGAAATATCCGGAACATTGCTGGCTTTGAACTTCCATGTATTTTTGCCATTCTTTCTAATAACATTGTTCTGTTCATAATCCGGTTGTGTAACTATGTTTATTGTTTTCTCGGATTTTTTTGCTTTATTTAATCTATCAATAATTGTTTGATGCAATACTTCATTCGCGTTTTGCAATTCGCCGGTAGCCCACACAATATAATCATCGGGCAGTGTAATGTTAAATTCGTAGTTATTAAAATCATTGTAAAACTCAACGCTGCCGGCGTAGTCTATGCGATCCCATCCGTCAATATCATCATAAACGGCTATTTGCGGATACCAATACGCAACAAACATTTCGCCGGCACCGTAATTGCCCATGCGCACTCTAATAATTTTAGGGACTTTAAAATTCCATTTCATTTCAAGTTCGACCTGCGATTTAGGCAACAGAGGCTGCTTGAGGGTAATCATCATATTAGTCGATGAGAATTGAACCTCGCCGGTACCATTCTGCATTTCATATTCTTCATTGTGTATTTTTAAATTACTAATCTCAACGCCATCGTGTAGTTCCGTGTCTCCTAAATACCAATCACGTACAGCGCCTTTCTTAAGTATATCCTGGTATATCCTGCAAAGGATTGTTCTAAGCGTGTCCGGGCTGTTATTATAGTATATAATTTTACACGAGCCGGAAATTTTACTTTCTTCCACATTAACTGTTGCATCAATAAAATAGTCCGCCCTGTTTTGCCAGTAGTTTGGACCCGGTATTCCATCGGCTGTGCGTGTACCTTTTTCAATTGCGGTTTTTATTTCGCGTGGTATGTATAGAGGTGATGATGCAAATACTATTTCAATAGATAGAAAAAAAAGGAGTAAAAGTATTCTTATAAGCATAATGGTTCCATTAATTATTAATTGAAGCAAAACTAAAATTAGTTAATTCGAATGACTTTTCTAAACAACGATTTAATGGGGACGGGGAGATCAATTCTCCCCTGAAAATTTATAGCAAGTTACTCGCAAGCTCTGCCAGCTCGGAGCGTTCGCCTTTTTCGAGATTTATGTGTGCGTATAAGTTTTGACCTTTAAAGTGATCAATTAAATAAGATAAACCGTTTGAAAGCGTATCCAGGTAAGGATGATCAATCTGGTAAATGTCACCAGTGAATACGATTTTGGAACCTTCACCAACGCGGGTGATAATGGTTTTAATTTCATGCGGGGTTAAGTTTTGTGCTTCATCCACTATGAAAAATATTCGCTGCAAACTTCTGCCGCGTATGTAACTCAATGGTTCTATAACAAGTTTATCATCTTTTAACATGCTTGTAATTGTCTGATAGCTTTTATCTGTTTCTTTGAATTGATCCTGAATAACTTTAAGGTTATCCCAGAGCGGCTGCATGTAAGGTCCGAGTTTACTTTCAATATCCCCGGGTAAAAATCCAAGGTCTTTATTGCTCAAAGGAACAACCGGACGCGCAACATATATCTGACGGTAGTATTTACGGATTTGAAGCGCACTCGCCAACGCCAAAAGAGTCTTGCCTGTTCCCGCTTTACCTGTAATAGTAACCAACGGAACGTCGTGATTCATTAAGGCATGTGCAGCAAATGTCTGCTCGGCATTTCGCGGTGTTATGCCGTAAATCGGATTCTTATCCACCTTATGCAAAACTTCTAAATCAGCATTATAATTTGTTAATACCGAACGATGGTTATTGCGAAGAATAAAATATTTATTAGGCACTTCTTCAACGTTCCTGGAATCGAACAGCGAAACAGAGGGAATTTCGAATGGAGCCGTATATAAATTTTGTATTTGTTCGTCGTCAAAATCTTCTACCAATTCTTTTCCGCTGTATAACTCTTCTATATTGCCAATCCTATCTGTTGTGTAGTCTTCGGCAAGTAATCCCAGCGCTTTTGCTTTCATGCGAAGATTAACATCTTTCGTAACAAGAATATTTTTCTTTTTTATTTTTGCATTCTTTTCCAGTTCGAATATTGTACTTAAAACCCGGTGATCAGGATTATCTTCCCTGAAAGCTTCTTTGATTTCCTTGCAGAGTCCACGCGATATTGTTATTCGTACCTTCCCTTTACCTTTGCCGATTGGAACACCGCCGTTAAAAATTGCGTTGCCGGTTAATGAATCAAGCGTTCTGGCAAACTCTCGTGCGTTAAGGTTAATTACATTATTACCTCTTTTGAAATGATCAATTTCTTCGATTACTGTTAACGGTATTACTATGTTATTTTCCTGAAATTGTTTAATGCAGGTTGGATCGTGTAAGATTACATTTGTGTCCAGAATAAAAGTTTTGGGCGATTTTTTGGAAGGCATAAAATATCCGACTTGGTTATTGAATATGCAATTAATATGATTAATATATAACTTAATCAAGAAGATTTATTTTGAAGAAATTTTATTGATAATCTCTTAACAGAGGAGCTTTATGCTTTGTCTAAAATGCGTAACGAATTCCGAATGGATTAATTCCGCAAAGAAAAACTTAACAGAAGTTATTATCGATCATGCACACTGCGAAAAGAAGGCGGCGCTAACAGGAATGAATTTGATGAACACTTACCCCGAGAAAACCGATCTTGGATTAGAAATGGCTGATTTGGTCGAGGAGGAAATTGGTCATTTCAGATCAGTTCTTAAAATACTTCAGCGCAGGGGCGAAACTCTTACTCGCGATAAAGGCGACGATTACGCGAAGGAACTTTTTAAACAGCTTCGTAAAAATAAGCCTGAACGTTTTCTCGATCACCTTTTAACTGCCGGTATTATTGAAGCTCGTTCCTGCGAACGACTACAAATACTTGCCGAGAATATAGAAGATGAAGAACTCAAGCGATTCTACACCACGCTGGCGAAATCGGAAGCAGGACACTACGTTACATTCATAAAAATAGCAAAAGAATATTTCGATGAAACCGTTGTTAAACAGCGACTTGAAGAATTAACCAATTTCGAAGCTGAACTTGTAAAGAATTTACCCAATAAACCATCAATGCATGGTTGATTTGCTTTCAAGTTATTCTGCGGTTTTTTATAATCATTTTTACTATTCAGATTAATTTGACTGAAAATGGTTTTCTGCTTTATTTGTGGCTGAACAGCAAGTAATCATTTATCTTTGCGATTCACATTTATAATCATCCAATGGAACAAAATGCCAAATGATATTTTTGATAAAGTTGATAATAAAAAAGAGCTTTCCAAAGCCGACATAAAATATTTGCTGGAAATAGAAAACAAAGACGAACTTCAGCAGCTCTTCAACAAAGCTTACGACATTAAGTCGACAAACATCGGCAAAAAAGTATGGTTCCGCGGCATAATCGAATTCAGCAATATATGCCGTAAGGACTGCTATTATTGCGGTATACGTAAAAGCAATAAAACAGTTGAGCGCTTTATGATGAAAGAGGAAGAAATTCTCGAAGGCGCCGAGTGGGCTTATAAACAAAACTACGGTTCAGTTGTATTGCAATCAGGAGAACGCGATGATCCATATTTTGTTGATTTCATAACAAGTGTATTGGAAAAAATAAAAAAGCTTTCCAACGGCGAACTTGGTATAACAATTTCTTTGGGTGAGCAATCGAAGAAAACTTACCGGCGTTGGTTTAATGCAGGCGCACATCGCTATTTGCTGCGTGTCGAAACGACTAACACAGAATTATACAAAAAACTTCATCCCGAAGACCACAGTCTTGAAAATAGAATAGCATGTCTTCGTTCGTTGAAAGAAGTCGGCTATCAGCTAGGCACAGGTGTGATGATTGGACTGCCAATGCAGACTATTGACGACCTGGTTAACGATATACTATTCTTTAAAGAAATTGATGCAGACATGATAGGAATGGGACCTTACATCGTTAGCGAAAATACACCGACTGCCGAATACATCGATGATTACACGGCGATAAAAGAAAATCAATATAAACTAGCTCTGAAAATGATTGCCGCAACACGTATTTACTTACGTGATGTAAACATTGCTTCTACTACCGCCCTACAAGCGCTAAAAACGTACGGGCGCGAAATGGGACTTAAAGCCGGCGCAAATATTATTATGCCGAATGTTACGGATACTAAGTACCGGTCTAATTATCAACTGTATGAAGACAAACCCTGTGTCGATGAAAGCTCGGATTTATGCATGGGCTGCCTCGAAGGAAGAATTCTCAAAATCGATGAAACCGTTGGATTAGGTGAGTGGGGCGATTCGCCGCATTTTAAAAAGAAGACAGGGAAAATTGGAAACTAGTCTCTACGTCGAAAATACCGAAGAAGGAAGCAAAGCATCGGCTAAATCTAGATCTCTACCTGCTAAAACTATGCTCGATCAATCGGCTTTGCGGAAAGTAATAGAAAATTTCGTGCCTTTTCCCTTTTTGCTCTCTACCGAAATTGAAGCGTTATTAAACTCGCAGTATTTTTTTACCAACGCTAATCCTAACCCGCTGCCTTCATATTTCCTGGTATAGCCTTGTTCTTCCTGTGTAAAAGAATCGAAAACATTTGCTAGGTATTTTTTTGCCATTCCAATACCTGTATCCGAAACGCTAAGCTCAACAGTATTTTCCTTTTCAGCGAAGCACACAGATATGTGACCGGTATTCGTATACTTGATTGCATTATCAAGGAGATTGCTCAAAATTTGAGTAACCGAATATTCATCAGCATATATGTTTAAACTGGATTTTTCGAAATCCATTAATAGTTCTAATTTTTTTTCCGCAGCAATTGTTTTATACTCGGCGTAAAGATCAGCAAGAATGCCAGGTAAATCGATATTCGAAAGCTTTGGGCAGAACGAGCCGGTTTGGATTTCAGCCATATTAAGAATTAAGTCGATTGTTCTTATTATTCTTTTGCCCGCCCTGTTCAGTATATTAAAATACTCTTCCATAATCGGATTATTTGAAACGTCGGTTTCTTCGTTAATTAAGCTGGTGAAGCTCAGAATAGTATTAATCGGAGTTCGTATTTCGTGAGACATTTGAGCTAAAAATTCAGTTTTCATTCTGTCTGCTTTCTCTGCTTGCTCTTTAGCTTTAAGCAGTACTAATTCCGACTGCTTTTCGGCGGTTACATCCCTGATTATTCCCTGATAACCGATAGTTTTTCCCTGTTCGTTTTTACGAACGTTTGAACTAAGCAAACAATTTATTATAGAGCCATTATTTTTTTGCAGCCGTACGCCAAAGTTTTTTACGAATCCTTCTTTTTCCAAAATTCTTTTTAAGCGCAGCCTATCGGCAATATTAACATATAGCGACGTTACGTTTTGCGTCATCATCTGTTGTTTTTTATAACCCAGCAGTTTTAATCCGGCTGGGTTTATGTCAATAATTTGACCGTTTTTCGAAGATATGTAAATGCAGTCTTGCGATTCATCAAACAAAGAACGAAATTTTTTTTCACTAATTACTAGAGCCCGTTCGGCGTTTTTTCTTTCGCTAATATCTTCCATAAATCCGCTAATGCGTTGTATTTCCCCATCGGCATTTGTGAAAGGACTTGCAATATCACGAATCCACTTAACATCGCCACTTTTAGTAATAATTCTGTATTCAATATTTAGCTTCGATTTGGTTATTCGATGTTTTTCTAAACTTGCTTCTACCAGCTTTCTATCGTCCGTGTAAATAATGGATTTCCAAAGTTTAGGATCATTAAAGAAATCATCTTTTGAATAACCCGTAAGCTCCGTTATGCTGCCGGATAAAAACAAGTTTGTCGAGTCTATATCGGGCAAGGCCGAATAAACTATTACGGGAATATTTTCACTGATGATTTTATATTTTTCCCTGTAGGCGTCCAGTTCTTCTTCGGCATTTTTAAGCGGAGTAATTTCGTCTATAAAACCTTCAATACCTATAATATCGTCATATTTGTAAACCGGGCAAAGTTGATATCGATTGTACCTTATAGTTTTATTTTTGTTTAGAGTGGCTATTTCGGTAGATATTTTTTCACCCGACATTACTCTCGTAAAGTATGAATTAAACTCATCCTTAAGGTAAGGTGGAAAAGTATCTGTATATGGGGTATCGATAACGGTTTCCCTAGTTATACAGTGTATCGCCTCCCACTTTTTATTTACATACTTGCAATGCCCGTTTTTATCTAACTTGAAGTAAGAGTAAGGTGCGTTTGCAATACCTGATTCCGGAAAAACGAAATCGTTATTTATCGCTTCATTCTTTGTTTTAAGCTCTTTAATTACTTCTTTCTGCTTGATTATTATTTCTACAAGATCTTCGGCACTGCTCTGGTTGTTGTATTCAAACATATTAGGCAATAATTTGTTTATCCCCGGTTTGAGAAATTTAACGAATAGAGATTTTTCTCTTTAACAAATAATAAGACCATCGAATGCTGAAATCGATTAAGTGATGAAAATTACTAAATCTTATGCATAACCTTCAACATTGCACAAAGTTTAATCCAATTTTTTTATTGGAAATCCGGCAACTGTATATGGGCATCAACTTAATATAGAAATTTCTTTTTCAGAATTACCCGGACTATTTAATATAGAACGAAACAATACATTCTTTGGATACTAACCCGGCAAACTGGTTGTTAAAAGTAACCGCCCAAATAGGAAAACCCAGTGGAAAATTCCCGCTTGATGGATCAAATGACACTAACTTTCTTAAACATATTTATGAGGTGTTTCTAATCATTTGAAATTGTGCGTAGCCAGAGAATTGCCTTCGATATTGGCCATCGGATTAATTTTGCCAGCACCAATAATTGTGCAATACTATGTAGCCAATAATGAAATTTTTCTGTAGTTCAAATACACCTGTTTGCACAGTGGTGAGATAAAATACAACCGATGAGGAATCGTTCCGAAAACTATTTCAATAATTTTATACATATTTTTGTCGTAAAATTTCTTGCAATAAGTTAGGAGGTTTACTTATGCCCCTTGCCACCATCAATCCGGCCAATGGTAAATTACTAAAATCCTTTGAAGAATATAGTGTTGAGTATGCTATAGAGTTAATTGAACGCGCGCACAAAACATATTTAAGCTGGCGGGAAACCACCTTCGCACAACGTAGAGAGCTACTATTAAACGTTGCTGAAGAATTAAAAAACAACTCCCGCAAGTATGGCGAAATACTAACGCTTGAGATGGGCAAAACAATTTTGCAGGCAGTAGCCGAAGTTGAAAAATGCGCTTGGGCATGTGAGTACTATGCAAAAAATGCTGAGTCAATTTTATCAAAAGAGTTTATCCGAACAGATGCTTCGGAAAGCTACGTACGTTTTGATCCGTTGGGAGTGGTGCTTGCAGTGATGCCGTGGAATTTTCCTTTTTGGCAGGTATTCCGGTTTGCTGCACCCGCTTTGATGGCCGGAAATGTCGGTTTGCTAAAGCACGCATCCAATGTACCTCAAAGCGCCCTTGCAATAGAGGAGATTTTTAGAATAGCAGGATTCCCGGATGGAGCTTTTACTACCTTGCTAATTGGCCCTTCAAAAGTTCAGAATGTAATTGACCATAAACTCGTAAGAGCAACAACTCTTACCGGCAGTGAATTTGCAGGACAGCAAGTTGCTGAAGCTTGCGGAGCCAAACTAAAGAAAACAGTAATGGAGCTAGGCGGAAGTGATCCGTTTATCGTTCTCGAAGATGCTGATATTGAATACGCAGCAAATACGGCTGTTACTGCAAGACTAATTAACAACGGGCAAAGTTGTATAGCTGCGAAACGTTTTATTGTTGTTGAAAGCGTTTATGACGAATTCGAGAAAATGTTTATCGATAAAATGAAGAATATAAAAACAGGCGATCCCATAGATGAATCGGTAGAGCTTGGGCCTATAGCACGAAAGGACTTACTTAAAGAATTGGAGGAACAGGTTCAACGCTCTGTAAACGCAGGTGCAAAAATATTATGCGGCGGTAAACGTCTTGAACGTGACGGGTACTACTTTCCCGCAACGGTTATTGCCAATGTAACTTCGTCAATGCCTGCGTATCATGAAGAAATATTCGGGCCTGTAGCAACGCTTATAAAAGCAAATGACGAAGACGATGCCATACGCATTGCTAACGATAGCGAGTTCGGTTTAGGCGCCGCTTTGTTTACGGCAAATACGGGAAAGGCAAACATGCTCGCGGCAAAAATCGAGTCGGGTTCAGTTTTCATAAACGAGATGGTAAAATCGGATCCGCGTTTGCCGTTCGGTGGTATTAAATTATCCGGGTACGGCAGAGAGCTTTCGCATTATGGTATTAAAGAGTTTGTGAATATTAAAACTGTGTGGATCAAATAAGGACTTGCTATAGTCTGCTTTATTTTTGTATTTTCATGTAGGACTTAAATGTCTGTTATCTTGCTGGGAAAAATATCAATCGTATAGAAGCCTACCACAAAAAAAGGAGACTCAAATGAAAAGAGCTTTACTACTTTTCTTCGTTATTATTATGTCTGCAAATGTTCTTGCACAGAACGATTGGAATTATATCTGGTCATTAAAAGAACTGCCGTTCCTCCCAACCGATCCCAAGCCGGGTTCGGAGATGTCGATTGTAAAAGCCGGGTTCGACACAGATGAAGACGGCTGGGGAGAATTTTTCTGTGCATGGTCTGATAATGAGGACCAAAATTATATTTTAATGTACGAAGCAACAGGGGATAATACGTATGAACTTGTTTGGTATTTTAACTACCCTATACCTGCGAACACTTTTCCGCAGGTAGCTGTTGGCGATATTGACAACAGCGGTTTGGTAGACATAATAACCACAATGCCTTCCGTAGTTGGAAGTGATCCTAACCCACCACGACTTTGGTTCTTTGAATGGAACGGTGTACAAGGCGAAAATACTTACGGACGTTTAGTGAACGATGAGCTGATACCCAACAATCAGTGGAATTTTGACGTTGAGGATGGATATGACCTACGGCCATACAGCCAAATTATTGAAGATATTGATAATGATGGAACCAATGAATTGATAACAGGAGTAAGGGGATCATCGGGGCGGCCGAGAGAGGTATTTGTTTCTTCCGTAAACGGTCAATTAACCGGCTTCGGTTCCTGGCAGGTTGAATTTAGATTTGCTCAGGAATTTGGCGGTTCACTTTACAGCGTCACAACCGGTGACCTCGACAGCGACGGCAATAACGAGATTTATGCGATGATCTGGGATATGTTCACACTTAGAATTTTTGAAAATACAGGCGATGGACAATATGATCTGGTTGTTGAATTAGATAATCTTTACCAGGAAGCAGGTATTGACTACGGCTCTGTGGATGGAGTACGTATAGCCGATGTAAACAACGATGGTGTTAACGAGCTTTACATTGCCGGTACCGAAGAAACAAATCAGATTTTTATTATTACCGATATTTCCGACGTAAGTCAAATTACTCCCGATGATATCCAGGAGTTATATTCGATTCCGGTAGTAGACCAGGGTAAGTTTCGTGCAGCACACTTTGCTGATCCCGATAACGACGGTAACTTATCACTTATGATCGCAGGCGAAAGAAACGGACAAATTTATGATCTTGAATACCAGGGCGAGGGCGATCCGGCAGATTCAGCAAACTGGTCTCATCAAGTTATATTTGATATTTGGGAGCTAAGCGGTGTTGAACCAGGCGGAATGGAGCCGAGGCTTTTTTACGGGCATCCCGGCGGTGACATGGACAACGACGGAAAAGATGAATACATATTTGTTAATTACAGTTCGAACTTCAGCATTTGGGAAGATGATGCATACCTATTCATGATTGAAATCGACCAGGTAACGGGAGTTGCAACAAACACAGGTCTTGTTCCCGATGATATTTCGCTGCGCCAGAATTATCCTAACCCGTTTAACCCCAGTACGGTAATAGAGTTCGGAATACCCGAAGCTTCGGATGTTAAACTGGTTGTGCATGATATTTTGGGAAGAAAAGTCACTACACTTCTAAATTCGCATCTCCCGGCAGGAACGCATCTTTCGAATTTTGATGCGGATAATTTGAGTGCTGGTACTTACTTCTACACTCTTACCGTGGGTAATCGATCCGAAACAAAAAAAATGATAGTGCTCAAATAGTATCAAACAAAGTTCATAAAAAATTTCTATTAGCCGGATGTTGAAAGGCATCCGGCAACTTGAAAAAGGACTTGTTGACTTCTGATATTAATTTTGTATATTTGAACAACCAGCCGAAAGTATTAATAACTGCTTAAATAAACTATATCCAGCCGGCAACCAGCCCAAACATAATAGCATATAACTTATACTGTGGGGTATTAGTATGCGCAGGATTTTACTTACCATCATTGAATTGATGTATTGCAGCTTTGTATTGTGCGGGGCGGAGAAAACTACGATTGATATTACCGGCACAACAGGAAGCCGCGGAGATTATATTTCGGTTCCGGTTCACTTAATTTTTTCGGATACTGAGCAACTTGCACCATATGTGCTTCAGGGTTCCCTACGTTTCGATTCAGATAAACTTTCGTTTGTAACTTTGTCGATGGATAGTTCAATTCTTGCTGATAATTCATGGACTATTACCGGGTTCGATGACGGAATGGGTAACATTCGGTTATTGGCGTCAGGAACAAAAGTGATTGAGAACGATGGGTTAATTTTCGAACTAATTTTTGTTGTTGCATCCGGTGTAAGCGAAACAGCCGCAATCTGGGGCGACCCGCAGGATTGGGTATCTAATAATTCGAAAGCAATTATTGATTTAATAAATTCCGGTATGGTGCAAATTAGAAAACCAATCGCAACATTTCCCAAAACAGGTGACGCGAACGAAGATAACTTCGTAAATATAGATGATGCAAATGTAATTGGCGCTCACCTGTTAAATATAAGTCCCTTAAGCAAACAAGGCATCGAAAACGCAGACGTTAACAGAGATGGCCATCTTACTGTAAATGATGCACTGTCGGTGCTTAAATTTTCCACAACAGGTGATTGGAATAAAACAAAGGAAATAGTACCATCTATCGCTCGCGACGAAGTAAACGTTTCGATAAGAGAAAATGAAGTAAAGTTGGCCACTAAATTCCGGGATACCGAGGAATTAAATACCCTGGAGCTTGACATTGAATATGATCCAAGCTATTACGAATTGACAAGAGTAGAGAACCTTTTCAGCGACATATATGTAATAAATCAATTTTACGATAATAAAGAAGGCAAGCTGAGATTGCTATTAATCAGCGCTTCCAATTATGCCAACACGTTAAATTTATTTACCCCGGTTTTCAAGTTACTTAATGAAACAGATAAGCTACCGCTTAATATTAGATATATAGTGAACGGGGGTGAAGAGATTAGTAAGTTAATTTCGATTGACAATTTGACAAGTGTGCAAAACAATAAAAATGAATTTGATTTTAGATTGAATCAAAACTATCCGAATCCGTTTAATCCGGCAACAACGATATCTTTCGGTATTAAAGAGGAATCGACGGTTGAATTAGTAATTTACGATATGCTCGGAAAAGAGGTTGCTACGTTGATTGATAAAGGGCTAAAACCTGCCGGCAACTATAGCGTAATTTTTAACGCAGGCAAATTAAGCAGCGGGACATATTTCTATAAATTGGCAACTGATGACCTGATAGAAGTGAAAAAAATGATTTTAGCTAAGTGATGTAATTAATTATTCATAACAAATTCATCTCGTGTCAAGAATTGATTCCAATTAAAGAATAATTAGTTCGTGCCTACGGTTATTTTCAAATTTATCTTTTAATTAAAACTTTGCCTGCTGTATTGTTTATCATTAATACTATTGATTCGTCTGATACATCTAATTCTATATCATTCATGAGTTCATTATAACTACCTTCATTGAGTTTCAGTTCAACCGGTTTCTCTTCATCCGAATTGTTCAAAACAACAATCACCTTCTCGTCTTTATAATTTCTTTCAAACGCATAAATGTAATTTTCATCATCGGTAATCAATGTTTTGAAATCACCAAGCTGTAACGCAACATTGTCGTTTCGTATGTTGATTAATTTCTTGTAGTATTCGAACAAATCGCCGTTAATTTTTACAGGGCATGAATTGTCTAGCTTTGTTTGATCCGGAAAATAAGCTTCCTCTTCGTATTCAATATCTTCCCATAGCATCGGTTTGCGGCAGCATGGGTCGTTTGCACCCCACATACCAACTTCGTCGCCGTAATAAATCATTGGTGCGCCCACGTAAGTCATTTGCATAAGTATCATCAGCTTCATTGTTTTTATATCATCTTCTGTAGGGCACGAATGATTGTAAGCGGGACTACTTCCTTTAGAAAGCTCGAAGTATTCGCCCCATTCACCAAACCGGCCGAGGTCTTTGTTAACTATTTGAGATAGTAAACGCTGTGTATCATGGCTGTCAAAAAGATTCTGCATAACATATTCAACGCCGCCGGGATAAGCTTCGCGCAGTTTTTTTAACTGTTTATCAAATTTTGTTACGCTGATTCTATTTTTATCATTGATGAAAAATTCCGAACAGGAAAACGCAAAGTTATAATTCATAACCGCATCGAACTCGTCGCCCTGAAGGTACGGTATGTTAAATTTTACGCTGTCGATAATTTCCGCGGTTATATATGCATCGCTGTTAATAGATTTAACATGCTTGCGCCAGTCCTTCCAGAATGGATGTTTAACCATAAAAGCTACGTCTAAACGCCAACCGTCAATGCCACCCTCACCGCTTCCGTCGCCTTTTGGATCCATCCATCGGGTTGTTGCATCGAATATGTACTGTTTTGGTCCGTCGACAATTCCGTTTTCATCCTGTTTTAATTCGGGAAGTTCGCGGACACCGTACCACCCTTCGTAAT
>JANQLA010000163.1 GCA_028280855.1 Melioribacteraceae bacterium | reverse complement strand
AACTTGCCGTGTAAAAATCCTACAGTTCCGTTCCCGGATCTATGGAATTTCTTTATTTCCCTTGGAGTACCGTTAAGTGCAATCGAACTCGCTTCTATTTTTATACTGCCGGCACCAGCTTGTTTTTTCCGACTAGTGCTGAAGTCAGGTAATTGATTCGGGGGCATTTTATTAAGAGCAATTCTCTTAATGTTTTTAAACTCATCAGTTCGTTCAGTTAATAATTGTGACTTAGGTTTTTTGAGGTTTCCGGTTTCATTTGTGTTAGCAATAAAAATAAACAACATCATAACTGATGTAACTAAAAGTAAAAGGAATCTATATTTTTTCATGATTTCACTCATTTAGATTGTTAATAATTCCTAATGATTTTCCTGTTTCCGCATCAATAAAAACGGTATTGTTAAACGGATAGCTTTCTTTGCCAATTAAATTAATTTCATAGCTAAGTTTGAGTTTTCCGTTGATGGGCAGAAAAACCAGTCTGGAGTTTTGAATAGATATTTTATTTTTATCAGAAAAATTTCCTAGAGCTGTTTCTTCAGCTTTTGCTTTGGCGAGCGATGGGGATGGGTTAATATTACTATTTTGCGATGGATGGTAATTTCCATTTATGTAATAAAGATTGTTTCTTTTATTAAAATGTAATTTTAATTCATCACCGAAAATTGGTACGCGATTAATAACTCGTTCAAACGTAATGTGAATAAAACCCAAGTCGTCTTTTTGATTCTTGCTTAATATAAGTTCATTTTCCGGATCAAATAATTTGAAGTCATTTCTAAATAACTGAATTATTTCAAAAGCGCTTTGTACCGGGTCGCTAACATCAAAGTCGTTTAGATTTGCAATATTGCCTTTTACTAACTTAAGAGTACCCAACTCCTTGTCTGTCGAAAATTCAACACCCGGTAAATCAGCTATAGATACTTTCGCATTGGTTGAACGATTGTTTGAACCAGTACAATAAACTAAGAATAAGCTCACAGCAATAAGCAGTGTATATTTTATGAAATTATGCATTTAACTAACTGAAAGATTTTCCTCATTTGATTAACATCATTTTACGAGTTTTGCTGTATTGTTCGGTTTCCAGTGTATACAAGTAAATCCCGCTAGAAAGGCGGACAGCGTCAAATTCTATTTCATAATTTCCGGCTCTCTTTTGCCCGTTTACAAGCTCTGTAACTTCCCGGCCCAGCATATCGAACACTTTAATTACCACGTTAGATTTTTCGGGAATAGAATAATTGATTGTTGTAATGGGATTGAAAGGATTGGGGTAGTTTTGTTTAAGTGAAAATTCAGCCGGAATATGATCTTCACGTGAAACAGCTGTTGTTACAAATGAAAGCGCTACTTCGGCTAGCTGAGAGCCAAGAGCGTTAACCGGCCTCTCAGTACTGTTTGTTAGAGCTGCAACCGTAATTTTAGAATACGGGTCAACCACAAGAATAGACGAGTAACCTATATACCCGCCATTGTGCCCATATAAATCGAAAGGATATTTATTTAAGAACTTCATTATTCCAAGCCCGTATTCCATGTTGAAACCAGCTTCAGTAGTATTCATCATTTCTGTTAATGATGAGTTTGATACAATTTCACCGGCAAATAATTTGTGTCCGAACATCGCGAGATCGGTTGCGTTTGAATGTATATATCCCGCACCTTGCGCCGAAGTATGCACCCCATTCATCGAATAGTTAAAAAGATTATCTTCAATTCCGTCCAAATCAATATCAAACCATGGAACAACGGTCTCACTGGTTGGCTCCTGGTAAGGAGGCGCGTACATGGAAGACAAATTGTGGGGTTCAAATATCCTTTCGTTTAATACTTCATAAAACAGTTTCCCTTCCAGTTGCTCAACAATTTGTTGGAGCAAAAGATAGTTAGTATTGGAATATCGCCAACTCTCACCCGGATTAAAGTATGGTTCATTTACGAATACATCCATTACATCTTCAATAGTCCAAAAACGATAAGGATTTACTCTGAATGAATCTACCCACTCCGTTGTAGTGTAATCAGCAATTCCGCTTGTGTGGTTAAGTAGTTGTTTAACGGTAACACTGCCTGGCAATTTACCGGATGGTTCAAACCAGTTATCGATGCTTTGATCAAGTGATATTTCTTGTTCCTCTACAAGCTGCAAAATAATCGATGCAGCAAACATTTTTGTTATACTTGCTATCGCGGAATTCATATCAGATGTTAACGTATCCCCGGTTAATGGATTCGAGTAACCGGCTGTTCCCTGCCATGCAAGATTACTGTCGATAAGAACAGCTGCCGAAATACCGTTTATCGAATTCTCAACTTGAAGGGAGTTTAATTTAGTTTGAAGTGCTTCCTCAAAGTTCTGACTAAAAACTATTGAGGAGACTGTTACTAATAATATTCCGGCTGGAACAAGAGATCTCATTGACCCACCATCAAAACTCATTTAACAATTAACATTTTCTTTGTTTCGTTAAAGTCATTTGTCTTCAAAGTATAGAAGTACAAACCGCTGCTCAGTTCGCCAGCGTCAAAACTTACGGAATAATTTCCTCCATTTTTGTATTCATCAACCAATGTAGCTACTTCGTTTCCTAGCAAGTCGTGTACTTTTAGTTGTACATTACTTTGCTTTGGAATAGAGTAACTTATTGTTGTGCTGGGATTGAATGGATTGGGATAGTTCTGGGATAGCGAATATTTAGCGGGGGAAATTGCGTCATTTTCAACCGATGTCGGTTCAGCCTCTACATATTTCGCAAATGTGCTGTTTCCTAATAAAGCATATGGTTCAATGACAGCCCAACCTGTTTGACTATCAAGAAAATCAAAGTCATTAATAGTTCTATTTAAGAGTTCCTGTGTGTCATCTAGTATTAAGTTGCTGAATCCGTCTGATGAACTTCTAATCGAAGATTCGTTTATTTGTACCTTACCGTTCATTTCGTCGAAAATTGTCAAGTTAGAATATGCTCTGTCCAATCCAGGTGTATAAGAAATCTGCAGCCATGTTTCTCCGCCATCTGAAGTTTTCGCAATTAGCCCGTCTTCACCTGATGCATAAAAAACGTTTTCGTTAACAATTTTCATATCAAGAAGCTCTGCAGAACCTATTGAATCTTGAATAACTTTATTTTCTTCCCAGGTTGATATAAAATCTTTAGAGTGATAATATGTTCCTCTTTCACCAAAGACAATGATACTATTTTGGGAAAAGGTGTCCATTCCGTTAAAGGTTAATCCTGGAACATCCGTTTCCACCCAAGAATCACCTCCATCGATGGTCTTGGCAATGTCTCCGAGATCTTTTAGCACCAACCCATTATTTTCATCAAAAAATTTTAAACTCACAATATTTCCGATTCCAGTAGAGAATACTTGTTGTTTGCTCCAGGTAATACCACCGTCGGTTGTCTTTACAATATCCCTACTGTGTTCATCAGCAATCCAGCCAACTAACTCACTGACGAAATAAATTGATCCGATATCGTATAGTATTCCTCCCGGCTGTTCAACTAAAGTCCAGGAATCCCCGCCGTCGGTTGTTTTAGTAAATGTACGATTTTTACCGCCGGCAACTATAAAATCAGAAGACAGAACCTGAACCACATTCATTTCAATATCTAGTGGAGCTGTGTTAACTGGAATCCATTTATAATCATTTGACTGTGCATTTATGATCGTTGCTATCATTACAAGCCATATATAAGCAACTTTTGCAGATCGTTGCATATTACCTCCCTTTTAATTACTACAAACTAATTCTTACACCGCCCGATATAGTCAAATAAGTCATTGTGGAGGATGTAGTTTCCTCTGAGAAAAATCCAAATCCACTTTCTGTTCGAGTCTGCGAAAATTCATTACTATTGCCGTTAAATTTAGCAAGTACATCCAGGCTTAATTTGGGAGATAATTCATACAAAAATCCGGCGCCGATTCCCCAACCTCCTACACTTTCGGATAGGTCGCTGTAAGTAACCTCTATTCCTTCGGAGACTGTTGGTTGATCAAAACTAAGTAAATGAAGTCCAACCTCAATAGTTAAATAAGGTCTGAATTTTCCATTCAAAATAAAATAGTTGAATCCGGCTACCAGCGGAATGTTTGCTAACGATGCATCTACATTTGAGCCGGGATTGGATTCTTCAAAATAATCTTCTTTAAAGCTCCAGGTGTAATAGCCTGCCGAAGCAAATAGATTGAAACTTTTGCTCAGCGGGTAATGACCGCTAATTCTTGCGCCGAAGCCGGATTCATAAATATCGCCGAAGTCGCCAGAAGGACTAGCGATACCGGCGTCGATTCCAAGGCTTAATTTATTCTGCCCGAACGTAAAAATAGAGCTAAACAATACCAGGTATATTATCGTAGTAATTTTCGATTTCATTTCGTCTCACTTTTTTAGTTAATTGATTGTTATTTGTTAGTTCAACTATCTTTAATAAGTCGCAAGTTATTTTGAACATATTCAGTAGTGTTAATTGTTATAGTAGCGGTACCTTCGAAGATTTCATTTTCAGTTACCCATACGCCCGAATACTCGAATACATTTCCCGCACCGCCGTCCGAAATAGATATGCTAATATTTGGATTATTGTATGTGCCGGTAATACTTTCTGTGATAGTTACATCAACATTTGGAGAAACATCCGCGTTTGTATAAGTGATAGTCCCGCTGCCGCTTACATCGTTTCCATCGAATGAAAGATTTGCATCAATAGAAATCGAATTGTTTTCGCCCCCTGAAATGCTTTTGAAAGCTTCCCATTTTCCGTTCAACGGATTTGTAGAAGATTCGGCTGGATTATCATCATCATCGCTGCATGAAATTAGCAGGAAAGAAATTAAGGGTATAAACAAAAATTTGTAATATATTTTCATTGTTCTAGTCCTCTTTGTATTGAAAAAATTATTGATAAGTATTACTTGAAATATAATTTCGGATATCATGTCCATCAATAGCATCTTGATGCGATGCCGTGTAGTGTGACGGGGTGACTATGGGAATTGGGGACTAAGAGGGTGGGAGACTGAGAGACTGGGGAGAAGGGTAATGTATGAATGAGAGAATTGAATGGCAAACTAGTATCAATAACCCGGTCTTGAAAGCGTTGTGCAGGCGCTTTTTAACCAAGCGGCCAACTAGAAGAAAAGAATTCTTGGAATAATGGAAACGGAATTGATGAATTATGATTGACGAATGAGAACTGTAGACTGCTAACTGGAAACTGTTTTCCGACTTTTGCCTTCCGTTTTCAGCATTCTGATCTCTAAGTTCTGAGTTCAAATTTCTAAGTTCTAACTCCTCCTCCATTTCAATAATAAATATTGAACAGCCAATTTCGAATGTCGAAGTTTTTAAAACTAAGCAACTAGCAACCAGAAACCTCTATTAAGAAAAAAGTCAAGAAAAAACAGTTCGCCCTTTGAAAAAAATCACATTTTTTGTTTTTCTACTTTTGGGCTCGCTTTCGTCATTGTGCTG
>JANQLA010000247.1 GCA_028280855.1 Melioribacteraceae bacterium | reverse complement strand
ATCAATATCATCTGCTTCGAGTGCTTCGTTTACCCTGGCTTTTGCACTTTTGTACATGTTCCAAAGTCCCGAGATAGAAGCGATTTCGGAAACAGGCTTTGTTTTTTTACCATCTGTTTCAGCGGGAGTAATTACGCTTATTGTATCTGCGGATTTTATATCGGCCTTTGAATCGCGATCTATTGAATCCTGAGCGACTTTTGTATCGGTAGTAGTAACCTGAGAACTGTCTTCGGCAACAGGTCTTTCATTTGAATCACAACCGATTAAAAGTAGAACCAAGAATAATATTTTATAGCGCAAACAAGTCATTTTAGATGGATGATAAAAAAGTGCCGTTCATTGGCAACAGATAAATACAAATTAAATTCAATAATATCTATAGAATTATATTGTTATAGATTTACATCACAAATTTATTTATGCGCTTATTTGCTCATCAAGCCAAACAGGAAAATGCATGGCACCAAGGCCCAAAAGCGCAAAGAATAATAAATTAAAAGCAGCCAAGAAATGTTTATCGATTGAAGACATATAATAAAATTTTCAAAGCAGAGCGTCGTAGACGCGATACTATGGTAAACGAAAACCAACATTAAAGCCAAAGTGCTGTGAGTGCGACACCAAATTTGTTATGTAATACATTACTAATTATTCCTTCATAACTTTACTACTGGAAAAATGAACGTCATCTAAGTGTGCTATTGCATAAGTTTATATCCGGCAACCGATGTGTAATTCTTAAATACTTTTCTTAACTTTATTTGATGCGAAATTAAGGAGCTAATATTACGCGGCGTGGACCATCAATTCAAATATTTGCTGGAACTTTACACTCTAACACTCCCGTGTAAGTTAGCAGCTTTACTTAAAATAACAGGGAATAATGTTTCCGTTGCCGGTTGTTTCGAAACGAACCAAGAAAAATCTTCCCGTATTTTGCCACTTGTAAATTCACTTAATTTCAATTATGGCAATAAAATCGAAGAACATGTCCTCAACGAAGAGTATGCATCCAAGTTGCAAATAAAAACACTTGCCAGTGAAGAGGTTTATTCCGATCACTTCTGTGCCTACAGGATATTATATGATCCTTCAAAAAACAAAACCGATGAAAAAACCGAAGCAAAGCTAAAACTAATTACCGGTTCGATAAAAGAACGTATTGAATACGAAATAGAAATTAACAAAAAGTATATTGAAACCACTTCGAACGTAAGGACGGTAATATATTCCACTAATGCCGATGGTACTGAATATAATTTTATTTCCAATTCAGTCGAAAAATTGTTCGGGTTCGGGATTGCTGAAATTATCAAAAACAAATTAAAACTATTAAGAAGCGTTAAGAAAGAGTATTTCAAAGGATATACAAAGTTTATACGTTCTCTAAAAGAAGGGAAAAAAGCGGTTTACGAATACGAAATAAAACTTCATGATAGTAAAACGACCAAATGGATAAGGCATACCGGTAATCCTATCCAGGTAAACGGGAAAGTAGAAAGAGTAGTTGGAATTATTGATGATATAACCGAAGAGAAAACAATACTTAACAAGCTTGGACAGTCCGAAGAAAAGTTTAGACAATTAATTGAAACTGCCAGTGATCTTATAATTTCGTTAAATAGCTTCGGCTACGTATCGCTTGTAAACAAAAACGGAATACGCAGCCTTGGTTTGCGTCCCGATGAAGTGCTGGGTAAACATTTTCTTGAACTGGTTGACGAATCTACCAGAGAAGAAACAATTGATGCTTTTCAAAAAATACTCAGCAGTGAAGACGTAACCCGGTTCGAAGCTACGCTGGTTGATAAGTTTGAAAATCCTGTGCTGTTCGACTTTAGGGCGGTCCCTACAAAAGATGCGGGTGTAATTTCCGGTCTGCTTGCAATAGGCAGGGATATTACGCGTAATCGAACAGATGAAAACAAGATGAAAGAATTAAATACAAAACTTGTTGAAGCCAACAGGCTTATCTCTATTGAGCGCGACCGCGCAAAGCAGCAATTGACCGTGCTCGAAGAATTAAATAAACTGAAGAATGATTTCGTATCAAGAATTTCACACGAGCTTCGCACTCCGCTGGCTTCGATAGTTGGATTTGCTGAAACAATTGTTTCGGACGACGAGCTGCCCTCGGAAATGCTTAAGGAATTCAGCGACATAATTCTTACCGAAGGTAAGCGTCTTGCAAAACTGGTTAACGATATACTTGACTTTTCCAAGCTCGAATCCACCGATGCCGAAATTAGCAAAGAAAGTATTGATGCTATTAGTCTTCTTAAAAATGTTAGAGAAAGCCTTAAAGGCTTTGCCGAAGAAAATGATGTCGCAATAAATTTTGAACTTCCCGAAGCTGAAATTATTATTTTTGCTGATCGTGAAACACTAAATAAAGCTATTAGCGATCTTGTTGAAAACGGTATTAAGTTTAACAAACCCGGCGGTAGAGTTACTGTTTTAGCGCAGGATTTCTTAAACGAAGTTGAAATTATTATAAGCGATACCGGTATTGGAATTGCGGAAGATGAATTGCCGAACCTGTTTCAGAAATTTACCCAGTTTGATTCCAACACAGGCGCTACTATCGGAGCCGGGCTTGGATTGGCTTATGTGAAACAGGTTATCGATATTCACAGGGGGCTTATCCAGGTTAAGAGTGAAATCCATAAAGGAACCACCTTTATTATACGATTACCAAAGAAAAAATAGCAGGGGTACATTTGGAAAAACTAGTTTTTATAGTTGACGACGAACCTTCAATATTGAGGCTGATTACTCATTGGGTCAAAAATCAGTGGAATTATAAAGTTGAGACTTTTGATCACGGCGAAGATATGCTAAAGAATCTTTACAAGGAACCCGATATCATTCTCTTGGACATTATGCTTCCTGATATTGACGGCATTGAAATATTAAAACGAGTTAAATCGCGTAACAAACAATTACCGGTAATAATGCTTTCGGCGCAAGGCAGTGTTGAAATAGCATTAGAATCACTGAGACTCGGCGCCTTCGATTATTTTCCCAAACCTATTGATCAGAACAGGCTCGGCCCGGCTATTAAAAATGCACTCCAAAATTATGAACTCCACAAGCGCGTAGAAGAGCTGGAAGATAATATTCAAAAAGAATACAGCTTCGATAACATTGTGTCGTCCGATCAGAATATGCAATCATTGTTTAAGATGATAAGCAAGGTTCTGAACAATGATATTACGGTACTAATTAACGGTGAGAGCGGAACAGGCAAAGAACTTGTTGCCCGGGCAATTCATTACAACGGAAACAGGAAAGACGAGCCGTTTATAGTAGTTAACTGTGCATCAATTCCAAGGGAATTATTGGAAAGCGAACTTTTCGGACATGAGAAGGGATCTTTTACAGGAGCCCATCAAAGGAAAATCGGAAAGTTTGAACTGGCAAAGAACGGTACGATATTTCTTGATGAGATAGGCGAAATGGAAATGTCTTTACAGGCTAAAATACTGCGTGTTATTCAACAAAAAGAATTCGACAGGGTTGGCGGTAACGAAGTTATTCCTACCAATGCGCGTATACTTTCGGCAACAAATAGGGACCTGCAGCAGGCTGTTGAGAATCGTGAATTTAGAGAAGATTTGTATTATCGCTTAAGCTCATTCCCCATTGTTATTCCGCCGCTTCGAGAGCGCAAAGGCGATGTAGTTATTCTTATCAACTATTTTATTGAAAGCTTCAACAAAAAAATGGGCATGGAAATAAAAGGGGTTACCAAGCCTGCACTGAAAGTACTTTATGACTACGATTGGCCGGGTAACGTTCGGGAACTTGAAAATTCGATTGAGCGTTGTATGATACTTACCGACTCGGATTATATCGATGTATCGCACCTGCCGGAACAATTGATGGACGACAGCTATGTTCCGAATATAAATCTTTCAGGTGAAATGTTTTCTGATAGTTCGCCTATTATTCCTTTTGAAAAACTGAAAGAGGAAGCGATTAAGCACGCGGTTCGTGTAACAAACGGAAATATTGTTGAAGCTGCTAAGAAACTGCGAATCGGGCGGGCGACGTTTTACCGTTTACTGGAAAAATATAAAATAGAAGTTGACAGGAAATAGAAACGAATGGAAATAATCGAAGAAAGAATATCAGATATACTGATTGAAGCAATTCAATTTGACAGAGCCACGATTGGTGAAGCAAATTTACTTAAGGAAAAGCTAAATAAAGGAATTGAAGACGGATTTGTAAAAGTTATAATAGACCTTTCCACTTGTGAATATGTTGATTCGACGTTTTTAGGCGTTCTTGTTGCCGCGCTTAAAAAAGTTGCGAAGCTGGAAGGTGATGTAAGGCTTGTTGGCTTAAAGCCTCAAGTGCTTGCAATGTTTGAATTAACAAGAATGTTTAGAGTATTTCAGACGTATTCCGATTTACAGAAAGCGATAAAAAGTTTTACTGAAAATGAATAATCCTGAAACGGGAAGTTAAATGGATAAGAACCAAGATAGATATAAAATATTGCTGGTAGAAGATGACGAAAACATCGCAAAACTTTTTACGTATAACTTATCCCGTGAAGGTTACGAGGTTCTTCATAAATTGAACGGGCAAGAAGGATTCGACTGTGCAAAAGCGTTTATGCCCGATCTTATTATAAGCGATATAATGATGCCGGAAGTTGACGGCTTTGAGTTTCGACGAATGCTTCTGAAAGAGCCTGTTTTGAAATCGATTCCGTTTATATTTCTTACAGCCAAAGGCGGAGAAGAAGATATACTTTTGGGTTACGACCTGGATATCCAGGAATATATAATTAAAACAGCGAGTCCCAAAGTTGTGCTTGCAAAAGTTTCCGCAATTATTAAAACACAGGAAAAAGAAAAGCAGAAAGCCGAGTCAGAAGTGCAAAAAGCAGCGGGAACAATGGGTGCAAAAGTCGTACCCGACAAGGCTCCACGGTTTGACGGCTTTGAAATAAAACATTGGCATGTACCGTTCAAAAACGTACCGGGCGGCGATTTTATAGATTATGTACAGGTTGATGATAACAAGCTTGCCATTGTACTTGGCGATGTAATGGGCAAAAAATGGGGCGCCTGGTACTTTGCAGTTGCTTACGCCGGTTATGTTCGCAGTGCAATACGCTTTGCAGTGCAGTCGGGGACGAATCTTACCGCACACGAAATAATGAACAAAGTAAATGAGTCTGTTTTTAAAGACGAAAGAATCTCCGAAGTATTTGTAACGCTTTCCGTAGTGCTTATCGATAGATCAACAAACACTGCTACTTACTGCGGCGCCGGCGATCTTCCGCTTTTGTACAACGACGGTAGCGAAGTGATTTCACATAAATCTCAAGGACTGCTGCTGGGCTTTAACATCGAGGGGGGGTACAGCGACATTGAAATTAAACTTAAAAGCGGTGATGAGTTGTTTCTTATTACCGACGGCATAATAGAATCAAGAAATGCCGCCGGAGAGGGTCTTGAAATTGAAGGATTGCAAAAACTTATCGGAAGCAATACATCAGGTAACTCGGTAGAATATATCAAAAATCAATTCACCGAATACACGAACGGAAACTACGAAGATGATGTTAGCTTGATTTACATAAAACCGATCTAGTTTTATTCGTTAAATTTTCCCCATAGTTTCGATTTGTAAAATTCATAGTATTCGTTCGTAATAGATACCTGCCTGAAAATATCAACAATATCATCCTTAGTAATTTTATCAAAATCTTCTTCACGAGGGGTTATGCAAATGCCTCCAAAGTCAACAGCTGCAGGGCTTAGCAAAATTCTGTCCTTCCCTTCTTTGAAGTAGTGATCGGAACGATGCCTTAAACGCGGGAATAAAATAACTTTCCATTTATTGTCGTCATAATACGATATTACATTCATCATCGGCTCATCTTCAAAGTGAGGTGAAAGCTCCAGCACGGAAAATAATTTTTTGAATACTTGGCAAGTGTTCTTAAGGTCCTTCGACTCTATGTAAAAAAGCTTTCTAAGGTTATCGCCCAGCCCGGCTATCTTTGATTCTTTTGATTCGTATACAATATCGCCCTTTGCCATAATTAAATTTTCGATTTCCGATTTAATCGGCATAAAATCCCTGGTACCAGCCTGAAAATGCATATGGTCCGGTGCGGAAGCTCCACACTTCGGACCATTGTAAAATACAACGTAATACTTTCCGATATCCTTCGTAAGCTTAAACATCCCGTGCAGGCTGCCTTCAATAAGTTGCGGCACGTGGTCTATTTTTGGAATGGTAAAATGTTCGGGAAAAATAGGAAACGGGTTAACTAGAATTAAATAATCCCTGAAGTACGGTATCCCCTTTTGATCAGCGGGAAGATTCTCATAGCATAAAAAACATTTCCGATTCTGTATAGACTTTGCATCAACTTTGGCGGAAGATGAAATAATACGGCCCGGATTAAACTGCACTTTAACTATGTATCCGTCGAACTCGAATTCCCTGGTTTGCACTGATTTCAGGTGTTTATAACCGTTGGCCGCTAAATTCCACGTTGCTTTTTGATGTTTCAATAATCCTTTTACATGCGAAGCTAAATTGGAATCATCCGAATACTCGGCTATAGCATCATCGGAAATAAATACGCTCTCAAGCATTTGAATTTTTCCTCTGCCTTGCCATTAACTCGAATGTTCTTATTCGGTCTTTATAAGTATTGTGCGCATTTGCCTTCGGTATATCAAGCGCAGCATCCGAGTTACCTTCCCATCGGCGGCAAATATAAACCGGTGTGTAAATTCTTCCTATTTGAAAATTCCTTGAAATCATCAATCCCAAAGCGTAATCCTCACCGTAGCTTACATTAGGAATTTTATACTTACGTAAAATTGGTGTATAAAAAGCGCGCGGGGCGCCGAGCCCGTTTATTCGCAAAGCATTGTTTCGCCCGTTGTCCGGTGTCCACTCTTTATGATCAACGATTCCAGGTGGGATTTCTTCAAGATCGAAATTAGTTAATTTATAAGAGCCGATAACCATTGCGCATTTTTCTTCGCGGAATGTCTCAATCACTTTTTGAAGCGTGTTTTCATCGTAGTAAATATCATCGCTATCAAGCTGCACGGCAAACTTTCCGCATAAATCATGATGCACCGCTTCGTTCCAGCATCCGCCTATTCCAAGGTCTTTTCGTTCGGGAGTGACATGAACAACCCTTTCATCCCCCGAAGCTATAGCTTCTATCTTTTCTGTTGTTCCGTCGTTAGAATAATTATCAACTACTATAAGATTGTAATTGAAATCGGTTTTCTGCTTCAATACTGATTCTATTGCGTCGGAAATCGTTTTAACCCTGTTTTTTACAGGTATAATAACGCTCGCTTCTACTTCAAAATCACCTGAGCTCAAATCAATTTCTTCAAAGGTTGGTTCAAGGTAACCGTTAATATCTTTAAGGTGCTCGGTTACCGCTTGCTCCATTTCAATCTGCAAATCTCTTTTGTTCGGATCAACGTAATCAAATTGTTTTGCGCCGGATTTTCTTGTGTCGGTTTCAATAGTTGAATAAAGAAACTCGGGAATGCGTACAAGGGGATAATTCTGGGAAAGTTTCAATCGCAAATTGTATAACCCGGCAAAATTGTAGGCAGTACTGTCATTCTTAAGTGTGCTCTTTACTGCATCGGTATTAAACAAAAAAACATAGCCGAAATTGAAATCATCGCGTAAACTTCCTAATTGATAATCAATAACCGGGTGTGGGTAAGAAACATCGCCTTTGATTTCGTTATAATTCGAATAGACAAATCCGGCTCCGGTGTTTTCAGCTACATGGAAAAATCTTTCAATACTGAACTGTCCAAAATCCAGCAGGTTATCCTGCTTAATAAAAAGGAAGTATTCGGTATCCACTTTGTTAATTATATCGTTAACTGTCTGCGATGAAACAAGATTCGTAACATCAATTGAGTCTACACCATTAATATGCTCAGCGTCTTTATTTAATTTTAACAGAACGATTTTTGATACATATTCACTTTGAACAATACTATCAATAGTTTGCCTGGTGTGTTCGTTTCCACTATACGGAATAAAAGCCGTTACTTTCATATAACATAACCTCTTAATTTTAATAGACCCGAGACGAAAAGATATTAAAAGTTATTATAAACTCATAAGAATGAGAAATTGAAGTGTCTTATTTTATTGTTATTTTAAAACCCCCAAAAAATTCTCTGCCTGCTTCCGGTAGTCCCCATTGTGTGTAATAAAGTTTATCAAAAAGATTATTTATTCTTACGTAAGCCTGTAAATCAACTGATTCGGTAATTTTAAAATCCCTGGAAAATCTTAAATTAGCAAGGATATAGTCGGGAAGCTTTTTTAACCCCGTGCTTCCTTCCTGCAAACCGAATTCTTCACCCACGTAATTGATTTCGGCAAGCACGTTAATGAATTCTGGATTCAAGTAATTAATAGATGCGCCGCTAATAAATTCCGGCTTATATTCCAATGTATCGGCGAAGTCACCCGCTTCGTTTTTCGCAAAGGAATTTAAATAGGTAAAGTTCAACCCGGCCTGCAAATAATTTGCAAAACTGTAGCCCGCTAAAATTTCGAATCCGAAATTCCTTATTTCATCTCTGTTTATTCGCTTAAACTTGCGCTCCCCGTTTACCTCTACCACTGAACGAACTA
>JANQLA010000070.1 GCA_028280855.1 Melioribacteraceae bacterium | reverse complement strand
ATTAGCAGGTATCACAAAGCATACTCCGAATCCCGAGGGCGGAGTAATTATAAAAAATTCAGCTACCGGCGAACCGACCGGTATTTTGAAAGACAAAGCAATGGAACTTGTTTTGAACGTGATACCTGAACCCACACCGGCTGAATACGCTGAAGCCATTGATGCAGCTATGTTTGAAGCTCGGAAGAATGGTATTACGTGCATAAGCGACATTACATACGAGAATCAATTTAGAGCGCTTCAAGATGCTCGAAGTAACAATAAGCTGACTTGTAGAATAAATTCAATACTTCCCATTAACTATCATAAAAAATTAAGCGACACGGAAATTCGAAACAATTTTGGCGACGATATTCTAAAGATAGGGGCGCTCAAAGCTTTTGCTGATGGCTCACTGGGTTCTTCAACCGCTTACTTCTTTGAGCCGTACACTAATAACTCCTCTAACTACGGGTTGCCAATGGATATACTTGCCGACGGTAGTCTTGAAACGATGATGTTGGACGCAGATAAAAACAAACTTCAACTTTGCATACATGCTATTGGAGACAGAGCTATTAGCGAAGTACTTGACATAATGGAAGAAGTCCGCAATACAAATCCGTATTGGGATAGACGCCTTCGCATTGAGCACGCACAGCATATTCATCCAAAAGATTTTCAACGCTGCAAAGAAATGGATGTAATTATATCAGCCCAGCCATATCATTTGTTCGACGACGGGCCTTGGGCTTCGGAATACATTGGGGAAGAGAGAATGCGCTCTACATTCGCTTTTAAATCATTCCTGGATAACGGTATTAAACTTTGCTTCGGCAGCGATTGGGCAGTAGCTCCTTTGAATGCTCTGCTAGGTATTTACGCCTCTGTAACAAGACATACTTCCGGGAACAAGTTTCCTAATGGATTGAACAGTGAGCAAAAGATTTCAGTTGAACAAGCTTTTAAGTGCTACACAATTAACGGTGCTTACGCTGCATTTATGGATGACATAGTAGGATCTATTTCAGTCGGTAAAAAAGCCGATATGGTTGTGCTGGATCGAAATATTTTCTCGATTGACAAAGATCAATTAAAAAATACCGAAATTCTTACGACAATATTTAATGGTAATATAGTTTATAGTGCGTAATATATTTTGTGAACCGGTAAATAGGAATTATAATGAAAAAAAATCTAATCACGATCACCTTCATGATTCTATCATTACATCTTTATTCGCAAACCGGATTCCATAAAATTGAAAAAGACTTCAACAATGGGATTCTTTCAAAAGAACAAAAGCTTCTAAACAAATTTCATTTTGGTTTCAACCAGTCCCAGTTGCCTGTTCAATACAGGGACAATGTTCCTGCAAAATGCGGCACTCGTGTTATAATGGAATACCTTCAAAACAAGGATAAACTTTCGAAACAAACAGTGGGCATAATTGAATCATACCTGAACCCGGTAAGGAAAACTCAGGCACAAACAAAATATAATTCGCCATCGGGAATATTTGAAATTAACTATAGTACAAGCGGAGCAAATTCTGTTCCGGCTACTGATAATGACAATAGCGGTGTTCCTGATTACGTTGAACAAATAGCGGAATATTTCGACTATTCATGGACTCACCTGATTGATACTTTAGGTTTCGATGCTCCTCCGCTCCAAAACGGGGTATACCAAATTGACTTCGAAGATATGGGCTTTTACGGCTATACATCAACAACCGGGGGAAGTTATACATACATTGTAATGAATACAAGCTATGTCGGTTTTCCTTCGAATACTGATCCGGAAGGCAATGAAATCGGAGCGGCAAAAGTTACAGCCTACCACGAGTTTAAACATGCACTCCAGTATGGTTATAATCAATGGGGCTCTGAAACATCAAATTGGTTTATCGAAATGGATGCTACCTGGTCTGAAGATATCGGCTATGATTACGTTAACGATTATTACAATTATCTCCCGGCCTCTCAGATTACTTCCCCTGGACGTTCATTAACGAATAGTGACGGTTATGAAGATTGTATTTTTCTACACTACTTTACTGAAAAGTTTGATAACAATCTGGCTGTAAAATTTTGGGCATCAATAAAAGAAAATAATTTTTCAGATGAGTTTGAACATCTTGATAACGTACTCCTGAACTTTTATAGTACGGAGTTGTCCGAACAAATGCCCGGGTATTTTGTTTGGAATTCAATGACGGGAAATAATAACTTCGAAGGTGCAACAACATACGAGGAAGCCGAAAACTATCCGACAAGTTCTTTATGCCGGTCTGCAAACAGCTTTCCTATTGAACTTGAGGGATGCGCAATTAACGCATACGGTTCCAATATAATATCTCTCGCATCTAACAATTCAGAAGATCTTTTTTCGTATGAATTTGCATCAAGCAACAACGGCTTCGAAATAGCAAGCGTGTTTAACTTTAAAGAAGGTTCACCGGAGGTTTTTTACTTCAATCCTTCAACCGACGGAGATATATTTAGAACAGACTATAAGATGAATGAAATCGAAAAAGTATTTATTATACCAATAGTAAACTCCCAATTGGCAGAGGATTATCAATACGAAATTAATTTAAAACCCTTCGAGAAGGCTGAATTTACTCATTCGCCAATTACCGATAGGGAAACGGATGCGACCATTGAAATAAATGTTCTTGTATTAACCCCGTTTAACCTGGCGCTCACGGATTCTCTTAAGTTGAACTATAGTGAAGACGGTATAAATTATAATTCCGTTATTATGTCTTCAACCGGGAATCAAAATGAATACATAGCAATATTACCTGCCATGGGTTTGGAGAAAAGGATCTACTATTATTTTAGTATTTATGAGACTTCCGGCGGTTACATATTCCATCCTGAAAGTGCCCCGCAGGAGCCTTTTACATTCTTTGTCGGCGGAGATGTTGTCTTTCCAGAGCTAGCGGTAAACCCTGTTCAACTACAACTGAGCAAGTATAACTTCCCGTATCAATTAAGCGCTTATACATCCGACAACATCGGTATAAAAGAGCTTTACGTTGATTATAAAATAAATAAAGGCGATGTTGTAAAAAGTGTTTTTTCCAAACTGGGTGACTCACTTTATACAGGCAGGATTGATTTATATGCCGAAGATTTGAATGAAGAGGACATAATCGAATATAGAATTATATCCGTTGATGAATCCTCTAATCAAAATTCTACCTCTTACCCTGCCACAGGATTTGAATCAATTACCATAGTTCCCGGTTTTAGATTCCAATCAGCGCCGAGTAAATTTATTCCCGATAACAACTTTCCTTCTGTGAAGGATACAATAGAAATTACGGAAGACATTACAATTTCGGATTTCGATTTATACTTCGAAGGAACGCATAATAAATTCAGCGATTGGGACATCAGGGTGAGGACGCCATTTGGTCAATCAAAAATTCTGTGGAGCCGACCGGGTTTAAATACAGATTTTGCAGATGCAATAAATCCAAAAATATTATTCGACCAGCAAGCGCTTTTGAGCGTTGCCGATGTTCAATATAACGATGCGACAAAGGCTGAAGGAGTGTTTAAACCTCAAGCTTCAGGTGCATTTGATTCATTCAACAGTAAATCGGCAAAAGGAAATTGGATTATCAGCATATTCGATAAAGCAACCGGCAACGAAGGAACCATAGACAAATGGTCGATTATTCTTCGGGGGGAAATAGTTACATCATTAGAAAATGACTTAACAGCGCCAACTAAATACCACCTTGCACAGAATTACCCCAACCCGTTTAATCCAACAACAACCATAACCTATTCCATTCCTGTTGTTGATGTTCGGGGCGGAGTCGAGGGGCCTCATGTCTCATTAATAGTATATGACCTGCTTGGGCGGGAAGTATCTATGCTTGTGAACAAACAACAAAAACCGGGAAGTTATCGGGTTGAGTTTAACGCAAACGGATTGACTAGCGGAATATATTTTTACAAGCTTACGGCTGGGAATTTTTCTCAGACAAGGAAAATGCTGTTGGTAAGATGAGTTGCTAGAGATTCCATCCGGCCAATGGCCGAAGGAATCTCTCCATAATCGAAAATAATAACGATTGACAATCTGAATAAGAATGAATAATTTTTGAAAAAGGAGTAGAGATGTCAAAAACTATAACTTTGCGCGTTAACGACGAATTTTACGAAATGATCAAAACAGCCGCTAAAGGAGAAAGAAGATCTATTTCCAGTCTTTTGGAATATTCGGCCCTTTTCTATATAAATAATGCTTCCTATGTTTCCGATAACGAAATGGAAGAAATAATGGGAGATAAGGAATTAGTTAATGACTTGAGGAATGGACTGAAAGAGATTCAAAAAGGCGATTATGAAATTGTCGACAAATTTTAAAATTTCTGAAACAAAGTCATTCCAAAAACAAGTACAAAAATTCGAATTCTCCGAGATTTATCTTAAGTTAAAAAAATTCGTATATCCGCAATTAAGCTATAATCCTTACTTTGGGCCAAATATAAAGAAGCTTAAAGGTGAATTTGAAGGTCTTTACAGATTTCGAATAGGTATTTACAGGCTATTTTACAGAATAGATACAGATAAAGTAATAGTGTTCATAATAAAATTAAAACATAGAAAAGAATCTTACTAAAGTACCTGCATTATAAAATAATTTCGGGGGCTTGATAAGTAGTGAAACCATATAAAGGAATTGTCACCAGGTTTATAATTTTCTTTTTAATTACTTTTTTATCAAGTAATGCACAAAAACATCCAGGCGAGAACTTTTTTGATCCACAAGAAAAGAATTATTCAGAGTTTTGGGAACGAGAATCTGCCCGATATACCGTGCCAGCAGATGGAACATTCGTGGATCCTGGAAAACTGGAGAAAGTTCAAGAAATAACAACATTGTCGGATGGAGCGCCAGAGATATATGACGATGAACGCACCGAACCTTGGAAACGTATCGTGACCTGCAAGAATGTCCTTAAAAGAGATGAAGGAGGAAACTATAGTTATTTTGCTGCCAATATTGGAGGACAAGAGGTAATCTTAGCGTTGACCGCCGCTCATATCGCTACAGGACTGAACCCGGGAGATGAGAATAATATGGCTGGACGTTTTCTGGGAGAATCGGACTTGCATGGGATTTTTGGAGAGACGGTAGCCAGCATTGGTCCGGGACCAGCAGAAGGAGATACAGATCCTACTTCTAATAAGTTTACAATTGTCCAAGTAACAGGATATGAAGGCTATAGAGATACAAACGATGTGTTTCACCCAGCAGATGCTAATATGTGGCGACCGCTTCGCACTTTCCCTATTGCTCAGGAACCGATTGATTCTCTGAATCCAGGATACATTACTACTTCTACGCAGAGTGGAAAGGGAAATTTTACTCCCCCGATTCCTTACCATGGCCCAGAAGGAGTTTTTATTAGTCCAGTCAATTTGGACGCTGTTGGGAGTGAAAGCCCTGAAACAAAATTGTCATTTGGAACAAATTATGCTCACATTCCGATCCATAAGTTCAATCCAGATTCAGCCAATGTCTGGAAAGGGTCCAGTGGTGGACCGGTAGCAAGCACATCCGCCAAGATTAGCACACAGGCTCTTTCTAAAAAAACTGACGTCCATCCAGATACGACTCGATACATTGTTGATAATTATGAGATTCAAGGACCAATCGAAGGCGGATCAATAGATAATGGAATATTGGAAATATCAATTTTACAGTTAGGCAAGTTTATTCCTGAAATCAAACAAGCCTTTGCACAGCAATTTGGGGTGAGTGTGGAGGAGGTAGAACTTTTCACAGAAGATTGTGATTTTGAAGTTAATGGGGATGGAGAGATTCGAAAGGTTGGTCGAGTAATTGATACAATCACCAGTGTGGATGATTCAGAAAATTCTCTTCCAACCGGATACACACTCGAACAAAATTACCCGAACCCGTTTAATCCATCGACAACCATAGCCTATTCCATTCCTGTTGTCGATGTCCCGAGCCTGCCTGGTCGGCAGACAGGCGGAGTCGAGGGGCCTCACGTCTCATTAATAGTATATGACCTGCTTGGGCGGGAAGTATCTATGCTTGTGAACAAACAGCAACAGCCAGGCAGTTACAAGGTTGAGTTTGATGCGGACGGATTGACCAGCGGAATATATTTTTACAAGCTTATGGCTGGGAATTTTTCTCAGACAAGGAAAATGCTTTTGGTGAGATGATTAATTAGAGATTCCATCTTTCCAAAAGATGGAATCTTTTTATGAACTTCTGCACAAAAACAGGAGCTTTAATCAATGAAACAGGTAAAAGGGCTTACCG
>JANQLA010000012.1 GCA_028280855.1 Melioribacteraceae bacterium | reverse complement strand
GTCATATTCAGCAAATTCTCGATGAAGGCAAAATGGTTCTCAAAGAGCAGGTTAAAGCAGAGATGCACCAGTCGGTAATTGAGGCAGGATCAAACGTTTGTGAAAATATCCAGGAAGCTCGAAGGGAAGTAATAAAACTTCGCAGAAACTTGCGCGATGTTGCCGGAAGGCAGGGGCTTAAAATAGCTGCATCAGGTACTCACCCGATTTCCAGGTGGGAAGACCAGCTTATTACCGATCATCCTCGCTATCACGGTGTGGTGCAAGACATGCAGCAGGTAGCAAGAGCAAATTTAATTTTCGGTTTACACGTACATGTGGGTATTGATGATAAAGAGCGTGCTGTTCACATAATGAATGCCGCCAGGTACTTTGTGCCCCACATATTTGCATTATCAACAAACTCGCCTTTTTGGAAAGGGCGAAATACAGGATTTAAATCTTATCGTGCGAAAATATTCGATAGGTTTCCAAGGACTGGCTTGCCTGACCATTTCAATAGCCATGGTGAATTTTTAGCATATATAGACTTACTGGTGAAAACTAAGTGTATTGAAGATGCCACAAAGATATGGTGGGATATAAGGCCTCATGCTAAATTTCCAACCCTTGAATTTCGTATGTGTGATGTGCAATTATTGGTAGACGAAACAATTGCCCTTGCCGCGTTAATACAGGCTGTAGTTGCAAAGCTGTATAAATTAATTGATCAGAACCTTGGGTTCAGATTATACCGCCGTTTGTACATTAATGAAAATAAGTGGCGGGCGGCTCGTTACGGATGTGAAGGTAAATTAATAGATTTTGGCAAACAAACCGAGCTTCCTACGCGTGAATTGATTAATGAACTTCTGGAATTTGTTGATGATGTTGTTGATGAGCTCGGGAGCAGGGAAGAGATGGATTACGTTCGCAAGATAGCGGAGGAAGGAACCGGTGCTAAGCGACAGCTCCAGGTATATAAAGAAACGAATGACTTGAAAAAGGTAGTTGACTATATTGTTGAACAAACCAATAAAGATTTGGATTAAAAATTATGATAGCCGAACTACGTGAAAAGTTCAATAGATCATTTGAAGAAAAAAGGTACAATCAATTTCTTAAAGATGTTTGGCAGGAAACAAACGACGAAGAAGATTTTAGAATCTGCGAAACACCAATTTTTATCGACCGAAAGCTTGAAGGTAAGTTGCGTGAAGCCTGTTCTCAAATTCTTTATGAAATTGGTAAACCTGAGTTTAAAGAATATAATTCTTCCGCAATACCAGAAGGTTTGCATGTTTCTAACGAAGCCGAACATCCTGTTTTTTTGCAAATAGATTTCGGCTTGGTTGAAATGGATGGAGAAATAAAGCCGCAATTAATTGAGCTTCAGGGCTTCCCCTCGCTTTATGCTTTCCAAATCTTTGTTGATCAAAAAATACGTGACCACTTTGCAATAAGCGATGATCTGACAACTTATTACGGAGGGTACGACTACGACTCTTACATTAAGCTATTCAGGGATTCAGTTGTAGGAGACAGTGATCCGGAAAATGTCGTTTTATTGGAAATAAACCCGCATCAACAGAAAACCAAGATTGACTTTTACCTTACCAATAAGTTTATTGGTGTTAAACCGGTTTGCATAAGGGAGATATTTCAGCGCGGCTCAAAACTTTACTATGAGAATAACGGCACGGAAACTCCTATCGATAAAATTTATAACCGGGTAATTTTCGATGAACTCAATAGGGAAAAGCGGGATCTAAAGTTTGATTTTCATTCCGATCTTGATGTTGAGTGGATTGGGCATCCAAACTGGTTCTTCAAAATCAGCAAGCACACTTTACCTTACCTGCATAACGAGTATTGTCCTCACAGTATCTTTCTAAGTGACTACCGCAACAGCAAAATTGATTTAAAGGATTATGTGCTTAAACCTCTTTATTCTTTTGCAGGCTCTGGTGTTGTTATTGATGTGGATGAGTCAACAATTAAGCCGATTAAAGATCGGCAGAATTACATTCTCCAGAGGAAAGTAAATTATGAGCCAATTCTCGAAACTCCCGATGGAAAAGCAAAAGTAGAAATTAGGATGATGTTCCTATGGAACGATGAACCCGTTCTTGTCAATAACCTGCTTCGTGTAAGTAAAGGCAAAATGATGGGCGTTGATTTTAATAAAAATAAAACATGGATTGGGGCTAGTACGGCTTATCATTATAAATAAAAAGGGATTCAACCGAATCCCTTTATAAGTACCGAAGGCCGGACTCGAACCGGCACATCCTTGCAGATACTGGATTTTGAATCCAGCGCGTCTACCAATTCCGCCACTTCGGCAACTAGCAACTAGTAATATATTTTGAGGTTGTAAAAATAACAAACATGTATTGCTATATCAATAATAAATAAACTAAAGTCACTTCTTCTGCTGTTTTTCTATTTTCGCCCAGGTATCTCTAAGCGTTACAGTACGATTAAAGACAAGTTTTTGCTCAGAAGTATATTGAGTATCTACACAAAAGTACCCCATTCGTTCGAACTGAAATTTATCACCCGGCTTCGATCCTTCCAGGAACTTTTCAACTTTACTATTTTCCAGGACTTCCAGTGAATCAGGATTAATAAATTCAAGAAAATCTTTTTCCTTATCGCCTCCAGGATCGGGGTGATTAAAAAGACGATCATACAACCTTACTTCTGCATTGACGGCATGATCGGCTGCTACCCAATGAATTGTTCCCTTAACTTTTCGCTGCGAACTACCGCTGCCGCTTTTTGTTTCGGGATCGTAAGTACAACGCAGCTCTATAACTTCTCCCGTATCAGGGTTTTTGACTACTTCCTCACATTTTATAATGTACGCATAACGTAATCGAACTTCGGCACCGGGCGACAACCTGAAATATTTTTTAGGAGGATTCTCCATAAAGTCGGTCTGCTCAATATACAGTTCTTTTGCAAACTTCACTTTACGTTTTCCCATTAATTCGTCTTCAGGATTATTAACAGCTTCAAGTTCTTCGACCATGTTGTCGGGATAATTGGTAATTACAACTTTCAAAGGTCGCAGAACTGCCATTACGCGTTGTGCACGTTTGTTTAAATTCTCTCGAATGCTGTACTCCAATTTGGATAAATCAATAACATTGTTTCGCTTAGCAACTCCAACGCTTTCTGCAAAATTCCTGATTGATTCTGGTGTGTAACCGCGTCTTCTAAAAGCCGAAATTGTAGGCATCCTGGGATCATCCCAACCATCGACATAATCATTTTCAACCAATTGTAACAATTTTCGCTTACTCATTATAGTATAACTTAAATTGAGTCTGGCAAACTCAATTTGCTGAGGATGATAAATTTCCAACTCGTCTATAAACCAATCATACAGTGGTCTGTGGTTTTCGAATTCCAATGTGCAAATTGAATGTGTAATGCCCTCAATAGAATCAGACTGACCGTGCGCCCAGTCGTACATCGGGTAAATACACCAATTATCGCCTGTGCGATGATGATGGGCATGTTTAATCCTGTAAAGAACCGGGTCACGCAAATTCATGTTTGGAGAGGCCATATCTATCTTAGCGCGCAGAACATGTTCGCCGTCATGAAATTCACCATTTTTCATCTTCGTGAAAAGCTCTAAATTTTCCTCAACGGTTCGATTACGGAAAGAGCTTTCAGTGCCCGGACGTGTTGGCGTGCCGCGCATTTGGCTAATTTTATGCGCACTTGAAGAGTCAACGTATGCTTTGCCTTTCTTAATTAACTTAACTGCGTATTCGTAAAGAGTATCGAAATAATCCGATGCGTAGTATTCTCTGT
>JANQLA010000572.1 GCA_028280855.1 Melioribacteraceae bacterium | reverse complement strand
CTTAGCCAAACGCAGCAGCCTGATTCGTATCGCGGCTATGTTCCGTTTAGGTAGTCATAAATGTGCAAGTGAACAGTATATACCGGTTAGAGAGATAACGAACGTTACATTCATGATAATCAGTATTTATTTGTTATTTCTTTCAGCGATTACTTTTTTCATATACACAAAAACATCCGAGTTATTTTGGTTGTAATTTTTAAACTCTTCCGGTGCACTATCGATGTTAGAATAAACATTTTTCAGATTGCTTAATATTGATTGATCGCCACGTGTGAACCGGTTAATTAACTCCATCCATCTATCAGCTAGTTCCTGTATTACATCGCTGGAAGGATCTTTATCCATATTTGCTCGTACATCGGCAATGAGTTTATTCCATTTTTCCGCATCTGCTTCCGCCTGTTCGGGAGTATAGTTTGCAGTACCAATTTTAGTAAGTTGTTCTTCTGTATAGAATTGCTTTGCCCAATTAGCTGTATTTTTCATTTTAATTACCTTTATGATATTTATAATTTTTTCCCATTTAACCCCACCGGTTTTGTCAATGGACTTCTCGGCTTCATCAATCGCTTTGCCAACAAGCCGGTAGTGTTCAATTTTTTTATTTACGGCATCTCTTTGAATCTTTAAAACTTCTTCTAAATTGTCGGTATTACTTTCAATAATCTTTTTTATTTCATCCAGCGAAAGGCCGATGAATTTTAACGCTAAGATAAGTTCCAGCTTTAGAAGGTCTTTTATATTGTAAAACCTGTATTTTGATTGAGAATAATTGCTTGGCTTCAGAAGACCTTTTTTATCATAAAACCGGAGAGTACGAACCGATACGCTGGCTAGTTTTGCGAATTCACCGATTTTAAGAATACTATTTTCGTTTTCTTTAAAAAGAATTTGATTTTTCATGTCTGAATACTCTTTATAGTTACAACCGCAAATATAAACAGTGACGTAAGGAGAGAGTCAAGAGAAAAAACGATTTTATGACTCGAAGAAGAAATATCTTAATCACGGAAAGTTCCACCATGCTATAGCAAACAAAACGATATGTTGTAATTCTATAACTAATAATACTATCTTTAATTCATGGCTACACCGTCATTAAATATTTGGCATATTATCTCACTGTTGGGCGCATTTCTCGGAATTTTCCTTGCTTTTGTAATTCTACTACACAAAAAAGGAAATAGAGCGGCTAATTTGTTTTTAGCACTATTTGTAATTGTATTTTCTTTAAGGCTGTTTGAGATAGTTGCATTTTGGTCGAGGTACCTGGTAGACTTCCCTTATTTGATTTCAACAACACATCCGTTTCTATTTTTGTTTGGACCGTTTTTGTTTTTCTATACCCTCTTTTTAATAAATGAAAGAAAAAAGATTTTTCCACGGGACATAATTCACCTGCTCCCTTTCCTCCTCAACGTATTGATCTATATTCCCTTCTATTTTCTTGACCCGGGAATTAAAGCCGAAATAGTGATAAGAGCTTTTACCGGCGGAGAGAACAATGCGCCATCAGCTATTATTTTGATTTACATTATGCAAGTACCGCATCTTTTTCTTTACATGTACGCAATAATTGCGAGACTTAAAGATTATAATTCGGAGATCGTGAACAAATTTTCAGCAATCGAAATCATAAACCTGAAATGGCTACAGCAATTGGTTGTTTTATTCGGAATTTTCACAACTTGCTAGATGACGTACGGAATACTGATTGGTTTTGGCTTAGGGTACAATGTAGCGGCTGATTACTTGCTAACATTTGCAATGACATTATTTATGTTTATTACTGCCGCAAGGTCAATATCTCAGCCGGAGATTCATCTTTCAATTGTTGATTTAAATGAAACGGTCAAATACGCAAGGTCTTCCTTAAATGATGAAGCAGCACAAAGGATTCAGGGGAGATTATTAGACCTGATGGAACAAAATAAACCTTATTTGAATAAGAATTTGAGACTCGAAGAACTTGCCGGCTTTCTTAATGTGCCTGTTCATCACCTTTCCCGCGTAATCAACGAAAAAACCGGACTATCTTTTTTTTGATTTTGTTAATAAGTACAGAGTAAACGAGTTCAAGCAAAAACTGGATGATCCCCAAAACAAAAATTATACAATGCTTGCGCTAGCACTGGACTCCGGATTTAACAATAAAACCTCATTCAACAATGCCTTTAAAAAGTTCACAAATTCAACACCCAGCGCTTATAGAAAACGTAAAATTAAATTCTCTACTTAGCTACCTGTATTTTTCAACAAATTCATTACGATTAAGCCTGTCCAAATGTCAACCCTTATAAAGATTGACGAACTATTAAGACCTGTGATCTAATTTTATTTTTATCACAAAAAATTACAGGAGGTAAAGTGAGTTCACAACAGGAACATGTTATTAATCCAATTAAAGTGCTTTTCTTGGTATTAGTTTTAGCGACGCTAAATACAGCTTACGCCCAATTTGACAAGAGTCGTCTCGATAGCACAGTAAATAATTTGGAACTACCTGCTTACTACCAAACTTCAAAATTGGGCGAAATTGGGCAAGTAGTAAAGAAAGGTGAGGGATCGATAGATATGATATTGATACCGGGGTGGGGATTCGGCTGGGAAATTTACCGCGAGTTTATGAGTTCGAATCTCGATAATTACACTATGTACGCCATTACACTTCCGGGCTTTGGCTATACTCAGGCTCCGCCTCTGCCGCCTAAGGGTACAAGTTACGGAGAACATATATGGAATTCAGGTGCTATAGAAGGAATTAAAAAACTTATTGAAGAAAAAGATCTTAGCAAGCCCGTACTTGTGTCGAATTTTCTTCAAGCGCCTCAAATTGTATTTTGGTTTGCATATAAATATCCTGAATTGATTAGTTCTATTGTGATTATTGGAGGGATGGCGAAATATGTAATTCAAAATTGGCAGCCGACATTGGAGCAGCGAATTAGTTATGTTGACAAAGTCCTGGCTCCCTAGTGGTTCAAGCATGCGCCCCTTGAAACTTGGCACTGGGGTAACTTTACACCGGAACAATACTCAAAAGATTCCGTAAGAGCGCAAGTAATTTGGGACAAATCAGCTTTCCTGCCATTACCTGTTTTAATACAATATCTATGTGAAATTTCAGCATCCGACATCACGTTACGTTTTAATGAATTAAAGGTTCCTGCGCTAATACTAATTCCCGAATTTGACGCTGCGTTCGACTTCGAAAATAACTCTTATGTAAAAAGCTATTTTTACGATAGCTGGAACGGTGCGGATAAAAAGAATGATTTAATCACGATGAAGTACATAGAAGACTCAAGGCTTTTTATTATGGACGACCAGCCAGATATATTAAAAAAAGAGATACTACGTTTTACAAAAAACAAATGAAGAAATTATGCAACGAGAAGCCTCGCCTTCAAAACAAGAGTTTCATACATTAACTAACACACAAGCGCTCAAAAAAAAATCCCGATTGGTAGTCGGGATGAAATTAAACAGGTTTTTAAGAAATGTGTAACAGAGTATTAGTTACCCCAGGACTTATACTCCTCAATTTTTTTGTTTAACTGGTTTTCTGTAGCTTCATTCTTTTCTACACGAAACATGTATTCCCTGATAATGTTAAGCGGATAAGTATCGCACTTGCCACAGATATAGCAATCACTGTTTAACAGGTTTCTTTTTCTATCATCGATCTCGTCGATGGTTGAATCAAATACAGTCCCAAGTGCATAATTCTTTTTATAGTCGTTGCAGCATAGATAGTAATTACCGTTCCAGCCAATAAACACAGACATGAAGGGAGTTAAGCATTCATGTGGTATTTTATTATCTATCATAATTTTTTTTGCTTCGCCGCAGAATTTTTTGCTTTGTGTGAAGTAGTAGCCTTTATCGATTAACCCGCCGCGGTTGTTGTATTCAAAGAAAAAGAATTTTGAAACACCTTCGTTTTCCCAGTTTTTCCTTATATCGTCAATATCGTCTTTATTCTTATCAAACACCGTAACTGCCATCTGAATCTTACACTGTCCGTTAACAATTTTTAGAAAATTCAGAATGTTCGATTTGATCTTGGGAAAGTCATCTTTATGTATTTGTTCGTATTTTTGATTCAACCCGCTAACGCTAAATGTGATTGACTTTAGACCGGCGTCAATTAATCTTCGGGATAATTCGGAAGTTAGAAGCGAAGCGTTTGTTGAAACATTAAAATCAATGTTTTTTTTGTTAAGGTAATCAACCATTTCAACTGCTTTTGGATGCAAAAGTGGTTCACCTAATCCGCAAAGTTGAATGAGTTTAAGGTTGCCCATTTCAACAGCTCTTTCGGTAGCGCACTTAAAAGTTTCAATATTCATGATTCCCTGCGGTGGAGTACAATCCCTGGGGCAAAACATGCAATTCATATTGCAGGCGTTGGTTAATTCTATGTCAACAATCCTGTAATACTTTTTTCCGTTTAGTTTATTTTTTATTTCGTTCATTTTCAGATTTGCTTGCTTTTTTGACTATGTTAGCATCTATACAACCATTTGGGATTTTGATTTGCTAAGAAGCTCTTTCCTGAAACGTTCAAAATCACTTAGTACATTCAACAAATATATTTCGTCCTGCGCTCTTACTATATCTCCTTTTCGCAGTTCTTTTTTATCCAGCAGGTTGAAAGTTTGAATGAACTTGCCTATTGCATCGGCAAACTGGACAATAGATTCATTGTTTTCCCTTGCCATACGATACATTGCTTCACGTGTTTTTGGTTGATTATAAAATATTGTAAGCGCCTGAGCCATGCGTTCTGCGCGGTTAATTTCCGATGCATTCATGCTATGATGGCTTATTATATGGTAATCGGGATGAGGTTCGTAAATGATATCGAACTCATCGGCGCGTCGCCGGTATTCCGTCCCTGGTAAAATCATTAAACGAAAGGCATCTATTTTGGGGGGTCGGAAACGCATTGCATAATTAAGCGTAGAAGCAATAGAATCATAAGTATCTCCAGGAAGACCTATTATCATTTGTAAAACAAAATTAATATCATGTTGTTTTATCAGTTGAATACCGCCGCTCATTTTGTCTATGTGCAATTGTCTTTTCATTAACTTATTTGTATCTGGATCGGTAGTTTGAAGTCCCACGCCTACAATAGTGTTAACCTTTGACATTTTTTGCACAAGATCTTGTTTAACGGATTGAGCGTACAAATGATTTCCCACAAGATTTATTTGATCGTATTCAAGTATTAAATCAAAAATTTGTGAAGCGCGTTCAGGAGGGTGATTAAAATTGGAATCAAATATACCAATAGACTTTGCTCCCATTTGTGTTATTAAATCAAGTTCTTTTTTAACACGTTCCATTGGAAGCAATTCAAGCTTGTTCATTTCGTTTCCACACCATGCACAATACGCACAGCGTCCCGGGCAACCCCTGTAAGTAATCATAAACAGATTGCTATGTTCACCGGTGATTATGCCTTCTAAATAAGGTGAAGCGGTATCTTCATACCTTAGTGATTTTCTTTGGAGATAGGTATCAATGAAATCGCCGTTTTTCCTAGCCAAAATTCCCCGTACGGAGGCCCAATCATTTTTGCCTGAAATGATTTGATGTAGTAAGTCTATAAAAGCTATTTCACCGTCTTTGTAAACAATAACGTCAATAGCCGGAATTCTCTGCATTATTTCTTCTTCCTGCTCAAGCAATTCCGGTCCGCCGACTATTATCAATGTTTCTGGGTGAACCTGTTTTATAATTGGTATTACTTGTTGCAGAATTGAATAATTCCACACATAACAAGAAAATCCGATAGCGTCATATTTATTTGCTAGTACTTCCTCAATAATTTCTTCAGTAGGATGCTCAGTTGAAAATTGACGAATTTCGAAATCAACATTGGATCTAATTTTTTGATCTCGACGACTATTTGCGATAAGCAGTGTCGGCCCTAACATCGGAGTTTGGGACATTTCCCTGCTCCAATCTATCGTAACCAATAGAATTCTTTTTCTATTGTTGCTTTCCTTGCCACTTTCTGCTGATATTTTTGTTTGCCAAGAACTTTGCATCTCTTCTCCTAATTAAATTGTAATGTGGTCTCTTTTTCTTTAGAAGGGTTGAGGAAAAAAGGATTTCAATTTATTTGGGTTTCGAGCTAACGTCTTTGATAATAAGCTAAGTTAAGCGTGTGTTTTAACACTAAAGGAAGATACAGATGAGCCGATTTCAAGTCCATCGGCCCATCCGGCTGCTTTTATATATACCACTCTATTTGTGCGTTCTGTACATTTTACATTGAACTCTATAAGTCTTCTATCCATCGGCTTTAAAATGCCATTCCAATTGGTAAAATTTGACTCCCAGCCTTTATATAGCTTTAAGTAAATATCTATTTGCCTACTTTCGGCTTCATCAAAGTTGTATACTTCTACACAAAAATTAATTGTGTCATTTAATGTGACATCGTAGCAATCGGACTCACGGTTCATTCCAACGTTACTTGCAAAGCTCCTTATAATTACTTTCTGATCTGTCGGTTGTTTATCGGGCTTAACTTTTCCTGGCGAACTGTTCTTAAATTTATCTTTTGATAAACCGTATAAATAAACCGGCGAAGGAAGTAATAATAGTCTACACCTACCATCAGTTGAACGTTTTTCTATTTTTGCACCGAACATGTTTATAACAACAAGCTTTTCTGCAGAAACATTTAGGTCTACAATGCTCGATCCCCTTGACCAGGCGATTGCTACTTCGCTACTGCCGTCATTAAAAAGATGGATTTCTACTTTTCTATCCTGTAATTCGTACTTGCCTATATATACTGAATTACCTAAAAGCCTTATACATGTTGCAAGTACTACCAGACTTGGATTAGGCGACAGATCTTCTTTCAAACTTCCAAACTGAATTCCTTTTTCAACGTAAGAAGGCAACAGAAAATAAAAATACTTCTCAATACCAGAAGCAAGCATCAAAGCAATTGATTTGGGAATGAACTCTGCCTGGTGGAGTTTATCCTGCTTAGACATGGAACCGTTATTTTCCTTT
>JANQLA010000563.1 GCA_028280855.1 Melioribacteraceae bacterium | reverse complement strand
TTTCCAGACCAGGTGTATATAGAGTGTTAAAATCATTTACTTGTTCGGCCAGGTATAACGATTGATCGTTGCAAATTATTTCAATATAATTTTTATTCTCGTTGTAACCAATCATATCCAAAATTATTACATGCTCAACAGGCTCAAGATTGTTCTTTCTGTTGAATGCATCCCAGATACTTCCGGCGTGATGATTATCCGGATGCATCGGGTGATACTCCTCAGCGCCGTAAGCAACAAATATAATGTCATGCTGATTATTAAACTGGTTAAGCGGTTCGCTGAGTACCTTTGCAATTTCCATTAAAGATGCAACGCCGGTCGCGTTATCGTCTGCGCCCTGCGCTTTCACGGTTTGCCAGTTGTCTTCGTAGCCTTGCCCGCGGCTTCCGCTTGCGTCATAATGAGCGCCTAAAATAAGTGTGTTCGGATTTTCCGATTTTCCTTTAAATGTAGCTACAATATTTATTACGGGATATTCATCATACGGCGGCGTTGCTGATGACAGGTAGAATGTATCACGCACAACGCTTGTAATTCCGCTTAATGATTCGAAGTATGTTGCAATATACTCTGCTGCTGCATAGTTGCCGGGCGTATAGGTAACACGAGACTTGTGACCATCTGCGTAGCATAGATTCGTTATGTACTCAATTAAGTTATCTTGCTGAACCTGGTTAACGAGCCCGGTTATTTTTTCTTTTTGCCCAAGGGTAACAGTTGATAATAAAATAAGCCAATAAGCAGTAATTCTTAATATAAAAGTATTCATAACCCACCGATTAATTAAAAATTGGTTTACAAGATAACAACGAGCATATCTCATTTTATAAGCATCATTTTTTTCGATTCGATATAATCGCCTGCCTGGAACTGATAATAATATATACCTGAGCTTAAATCCCCTGCATAAAATTCAATTTCATTTTCACCCGTTCGCAGTTCTTCATCAACGAGTGTTTTTACGTGTTTACCCAACGAATCATATATTCTAATTGTAGTATAAAGCAAACCATTGCGCGAACCGCCTTCAACAGGCTGCAGATTCGGGATTGTAAATCGTATTCGTGTTGTTGGATTAAAAGGATTTGGATAGTTCTGTGAAAGGTTAAATTCATCCGGCGCTTGTAAATCTTTTACGTCTGTAGGTTTGCTGCCGGTGTATTTGTATATGGTTTGTCCCGCCGCATAACCCGATGATTCATCAACGAATCTGAACCTGTTAATTCTTACGCCGAAGTTCGCCGGTGACCATGTATTGCCGCCATCCGTAGTTTGATAAGTTGTTTGTGTGCTGTTACCGCCTATCCATCCCAATGTGTCGTTAGCAAAACCAATTCCCTGAACAAAATATTCCCGGTTGAACACTAGCTTTTCAAACCATGAATTTCCGCCGTCGGTCGTTTTAATTAAATTAACAGGATAACCAATGTTTCTTTGCAATGATACATAGCCGGTCTTACGAGATGGAAAAGATATTTTCCAACACCATTCACCTTCTCGTTCAGAGGTATAAACATCCTCCCATGTTTCGCCACCGTTAACCGTCTTAATTACTATACCACTAGACAACAAATGCTCAGAGTGTGTTAGACCAACAATTATACCGGTATCGGGATTAAAGAATTGAACATCGATTAAACCCATCGCATGAAAAATCATATTAGTTGATATCCATGTTTCACCAGCATCTGTAGATTTCATGAAGAAACTCGGACCTCGTACACGACCAACAGCATATACATGACCGCTCTCAAGCGCCATCAAGCCGCAAATTCCCCTGCCGGTCTCGCCGCTGATGTTTTCGATCGGCGCCCAGTTTAGCCCGCCGTCGGTTGTTCTGTAAATTAGGTTGTCATCAGTAATAGTCGGTCCGCCGTATTCATCCGGCCCGAGGTTGCCGATGAAGCCGTTTAGCGAATCAATAAATGCAACACTTCTGAAAAAGGTATTGTCCGAAGAAAACATAAGCTCCCACGTGGCGCCCCCATCCGTCGTTCGATGCGCTTCGCCTGCGCCGCTTACAATCCAGCCAAGATTGTCATTGATAAATACAGCATCATTCTTTCTCGATCCAAATGGCGCGTTTGAAAGTGTTTGCCAGTTTGATTGAATTTGAGGAAAAGAGTTTATAGTAAAAATTAAATAAACGATTAACGTTCTTAGCATCGCTGGTCCCCACCATCAGAATTGAGAGTTAATAAGCTTACCGTGAATGCCGCAAGTTATAATTAATAGCCTTTATAACAAAACGAAAGCATCACTTGAGGAGCAACATTTTTTTTGTGAGCTGATTAGAACCTACTAAAAGAGTATAATAATACACACCACTTGGATAATTTTGGACAAGCCATTTAACAGAATACTTGCCTGGAGCTTGCGGTTCATTTATTAATGTAGCTACTTCGTTTCCGAGTATGTCATAGACCTTGAGTAAAACATTTTGCCTCTCGACTCCGCGCGGGGCGTCCACCGGAATGCTATAAGAAATAGTGGTGGACGGATTAAACGGGTTTGGGTAATTTTGATGCAATATAAAATTATCAGGTAACCCTTCATTTGCAGCAACAGATGTGATACTTGCGGTGATACTTGTATCGAACATTACGAAAGGAGTTTTATCCGCTTTATCATACATTGGTTTGAACCTATTGACAGCTTCGGTCTCAAAAGAAAATAAATCATCTGCGAAGCGGGGATTAATAGATTGGTAAATCACTTTAACATCCACCAATAAATTATCTGTTGCTCCGTTCAGCGAAATTTTATAAGTAACAGCATCGCTTCCGCTACCTTCGATGCCGTTACTGAAATTAAAATTCGGATCAGCAGCAGCACGCCCCTTTACAGCAACGGTATCATAGGTTTCGTCGGATGTGGTAAAACCGATGGGGGTAAGCCTGTTGTCTTTTAACTGATCGAAGGCTTTTAATAATGTATATGTAACGTCGGTATTTACATCACCCATCACCTGTTCGTAAATTTGAACCTGGCCATCATTTGTTATTTGATCATAGTGTTTTTCATAAGTTTCATCCTCGTCTAAAATTCTTCCGTCGGCATCATATTCGCCCGATTCAAATATCACATTATCATGATGATGCACTGCCAGGTTTATCCAGGAACGTCTCGCAGGGTAACCGGTAGGAAATTTGTGCCCGCACTTATTCAGCAGCTCAACTTCTACAATCAACGAATCGTTCACAATATTCGATGTTACATCAACTTCAAGAGTTTGTTCAATTAACATTTCTTCTGTTCGCTTTATTGTGCTGTCCATTGCTTCATCGGTAAATGTAGTACCGAGCTCATCTGAATTATCTTTTAGTAGCTGCAGCATAAAAGTATTTGCACCAACAAGCTCGTGTAAATTAACAGTATCGCGTTCAGGTATAAACGGCGGAGTAGACGACATTCGAATAGGTTCAACCAAAGCAGGCATGTGACAATCCTGGCATTCGATGTTTTCATCTTCAAAAATGCTGTTCTTCCATTCAATGTAGGATACTTGTTCAAAGAACTCACCGATAACATTACCGTCATCATCAAGCGTTTCCGTTATCAACGTATGACAAGTCGCGCACATTTCCGACTCAGTTGCATGCTTACCGAATTCAGGGAAATAGCCGGTAAATATCTGCATGTGATGCGGGTACTCGGGAACATAAGGTCCGTAAATTAATTTATCATCCCCAATTACATAGTTACCGTTGTAGCTTTGACCGGTTCCCAACAATTCGTCCTTAATTTGATGGCAAGCTGTACAGCTAACACCGTCAAGTGCGAGGCCATCGGTGTTCATTTCTTCGAGTGAGTATTGCGCTAATGAATCATCATATACTTTTTGAGTGCGCCCCATAGGGGCATGGCACTTAGTGCACGTATCTTCTATCAACTCTTTATGCTGAGGAAACTTTGCAACTTCTGTTGAAACTTTCGCTTGCCAGAGCGGATCACGGGCAGAATTCGCCATCATAGTTGCCTGCCACAAATCCACTGGCGAAACGCTGCCGTAGGTTTTAGAAGTATTTGCGTTTTCGGTTGAATGGTGACATGTGATACAATTGCCGGAACCCGAAAAGAGAGTTGACAGATCAGTATTTAACGGTTTACCCTTAACGGGAAAATTATTTGCGTCGTCGGCAAAAGCGGTAATAAGTACAAACAATAAAACTAAATACGATATTTTGAATACTAATTTCAAAATAGGTGCGGTTAATGGTGAAACAAAGCAAAACTAATAAGAATAACTGAAAGATTTGATGCATATTTTTGGTAATCAGTAAAAATAAAATAATACCATTTGTAGCATAATTTGACTAACAACTTTTAAGTGATGCATGAAAAAAAATCGACATACTTTTCATACTATTAAAAAACTCATTTATTTTCGCTCCAACGGAATTGAAGATAATAGAAATAATTTTTTGATTTTTATCACCGGTCCCGGCGGTTCGGGTAAATCAACATTTGCGAAAGCATTGCAAGAACAAATTGCCGAATGTAATATATTAAGACTTGATGACTACCGGTTGTCGCGCAAGGAACGTGCTGATTCCGGCGTACCGGGATCTAATCCGGATGCAAATAACCTAGAGCTGATCCATAAACACCTCCGGGAAATTAAAAACGGAAATTCATTCACAAAACCAATTTATGATGCGGTTTCAGGGGAAACCGATAAAACAGAGTTATATACACCGAAGAAATATAATTTAATTGATGGTGAGTTATGCCTGCATGAAGACATTATTGATCTTTCGGATTTAACTATTTACCTAAAAGAATGGCTTCCTACATTATTTTTTCGGAGAATGAAACGCGATATAGGAAAAAGAGGATATAGCATTATAAAATCACTCAAAATTTTTTGGAAAAGCAATATTATTGATTTCAGCAGGTATTATAAAAATAATTTTAAGTTTGTAGGCATCTTTGTGAAATTGAATGTAAATCGAAAGTATAAGATCGTTAATTGAGACTAAATGACCTTACGAAAATCAAAACTATCCGATCTGAAAAACATTGGTAAAAAAACCGAAAAATGGTTGAATGATTTTGATATTTATACAAAAGGAGACATTGAAAAGTACGGCCCGGTTACGCTTTACAAAATATTAAAAGCTAACGGGTACAAAGTAAATCTTATTTTCGTTTATGCTTTACAAGGAGCATTGATGGATTCGCATTGGAATAAGCTACCCACAGAAGTTAAAGAAAAATTAAATCGGGAAATAAACGACCAATAGTTTTATATTATACCACCTGCTTTCCAGGAATAACTCAATAAGTCCGGGAGTTTTATATGGGTAAAAAGAAAAAGTCTTCAGAAGAAAAACCCGCCAAAGAAACAACAAACGGCAAGCCGGAAAAAAAAATAAAACCAAAATTTTATGAAAAAGAGTTGGCTAAACTTCAGATCGAGTTAGTGAAACTGCAGGAGTGGATTAAAGACCAAGGATTAAAAGTAGTTGTTATCTTTGAAGGCCGCGACGCTGCCGGAAAAGGCGGCACGATAAAGCGAATTGCTGATAAATTGAATCCTCGCGTATGTAGAATAGTTGCATTAGGTGTTCCGACAGAACGCGAAAAAACGCAATGGTATTTTCAGCGTTATATTCCCCACCTTCCTGCGGCCGGCGAAATGGTTTTGTTCGATAGAAGCTGGTATAACCGCGCCGGTGTTGAACGCGTAATGGACTTTTGTACGGAAGAAGAGTACAAAGAGTTTATGCGCTCATGCCCTGAGTTCGAAAGAATGCTGGTGAGATCCGGTATAATACTAATCAAGTATTGGTTTTCTGTAAGCGATGAAGAACAGGAACGTCGTTTTCAAAAAAGAATAACCGATCCGCGTCGCCGGTGGAAGTTGAGTCCCATGGATCTTAAATCACGTGAACTTTGGGAAGATTATTCCAAAGCGAAAGATGACAATTTTAATTATACGGATATCAAACAAGCGCCCTGGTATGTTGTTAACGCCGATGATAAAAAACGTGCTCGTTTGAATACGATTTGTCACTTGTTATCCGTTATCAAATACAGGGACTTAACACCTGAACCGATAAAGCTACCACCGCGCAAGAAAAGAAAAGGCTATGTAAGACCGCCTATTACAGATCAAACATTTGTACCGGAAGTTTATTAACAATTATAGAGCATTATGAAAAAAATTAACCGCCGCAAGTTCATTGAAAACACAGCATTGCTCACTGCATCCGGTGCAATGCTTGGCTCGCTTCCGCTTTCCGACATAAAGTGGAAAGGCAATTCGTTCGACTTAATCATTCGAAACGGCACAATCATTAATGGTAATGGTACAAAAGAATTCTCCGCAGATGTAGGTATTAAAGACGGGAAGTTAAAGGCTATTGAATCGCTTTCATCGGCAACGGCCGACAGGTTCATTGACGCCAAGGGACTCAAAGTTTGTCCCGGTTTCATCGATATTCATTCGCACACAGACATCGATCTGATTCCGAATCCAAAAGCGGAAAGTAAAATTCGCCAAGGCGTGACAACGGAAGTATGCGGTCAGGACGGTTCATCCTACGGCCCTTATAACCCTAAAACAATTGAGAAAACAAAAACACGGTTTCAAAAGGAGTATGGCGAAGAAATGGACTGGGATTCACTCGGCGGATTCCTCAGCGCCTTTTCCAAACGAGACTTTTGCCTTAACCTGGCAAGTATGGTTGGACTCGGCACCATTCGAGGAGTTGTTGTTGGTTACGATGACCGGCCGGCAACACCCGACGAAATGAAACGAATGCAGTATGAAGTTGAAAAAGCAATCAACAACGGTGCAATTGGTATATCAACCGGTTTAGAATACACACCAGGAAGTTTTGCATCTACAAAAGAACTGATCGAATGCTGCAAGGCGGCTCCGTTGAAGGGCAGGCTTTATGCAACTCATATGCGCAACGAAGATAACACAGTAATTGAAGCAGTGGAAGAAGCTATTCGCATAGCTCGTGAATCGGAAAGCAGATTACAAATATCGCATTTAAAGGTTTCCGGCAAAACCAACTGGCACAAGGCAGATAAGGTACTGGCTTTGATAAACTCTGCAATTGAAGAAGGAATTGAAACACATGCCGATAGGTACACCTACGTTGCATACCATACCGGTTTGGCAAACCTTTTTCCTCTATGGGCGCGAGACGGTGGAAATAAAAAATTTCTTCAACGACTAAAAGACAACTCTTTGCTCGACTCAATACGAGATTACTCAGAATTTAAGGTCAACAATCTCGACGGCGGTTGGGATGGCGTAATGATTTCGAGCATAGGCAATAACAAATTGAAACATTACCAAGGAATGACAATTAAAAGCATTGCGGAAGAAACCGGAACCGATGGATTCAAAGCTGCCAAAGATATAATTCTTCAAACCGATAACCGAGTGCTAATGGTAGGCTTTGGAATGGAAGAGGAATCAACAATAAAAATTCTTAAGCATCCAAACTGTATGATTGCTTCGGACGGCGGTTCCCATGCACCGTATCCGCCGATGAATAAAAGTATTGCTCATCCACGCGCTTACGGCACATTCCCACGGGCAATCGCTCACTATCAGCGGGATCTGAAGATTTGTTCGTTGGAAGAAATGATAAAGAAAATGACTTCTATGCCTGCTGATAAATTGGGTATAAAAGATCGGGGAAGATTAGAAAAAGGTAAGTTTGCCGATGTTGTAATTTTCGATTACGATAATATAAAAGACAAGGCTGTATTTACTGATCCGCATCAGTACCCTGAAGGAATCCCTTATGTAATAGTTAACGGAAAAGTTGTGATCGATAAAGGTGAACACACAGGGGCTATGCCGGGAGTAGTTATAAAAGGATAAATCTAAACTTAGTTCGTCGCAATTTTGCCCAGGTCATGTTATATTTATAAGTTCATTTTCAATTGTTAGGAATCAATATGATCAGCAAAGAATTACTGGATATACTCTGCTGCCCTTTGAGTAAAGCAGAACTTGTACTTGATGGTGAGACCTTGGTTTCAACAGATAAAGAAACCAGGCGACTATACAAAATTGAAGATGACATACCGATAATGCTTATAGATGAATCCGAAGAACTAAGTATAGAAGAGTGGCAGCAGATAATGACCAAGCATGGCAAAGCATTTTAGAGCTTAGTGTAAATAATTTTCCCTTATTGATTTTGCTATCCATTAATTAAAAATTCCATGTTATGATTTACAAAACCGAGAAAGACGAAATACTGGATTTTTTTATAGACTCCTCAAATTACAAAGGTGATTGCGCTGGTGTATATTTTCCGGTAAACGAAGAGGAAATAAAGGAGATTCTTGCTACATGCTCCAGGCAAAATGAACAAGTAACGATTGCCGGAAACGGCACTGGACTAAACGGCGGACGAGTGCCGGATAAAGGTGTTGTCGTATCGATGAGCCGGTTGAATAAAATAAAAGAAATTAATCTCCCTGAAAGATACGCCGTTGTTGAACCTGGTGTTATACTTAGCGACTTTCAGGATGAAGTTGAATCGAAAGAATTATTTTATCCGCCAGACCCCACAGAACGCAATTGTCAACTGGGCGCTACGGTTGCAAACAATTCATCTGGCGCAAAAACATTCAAGTATGGACCGACACGTGACTACGTTTTAGGACTTCGGGCCATTCTTACAACCGGTGAAGTAATCGAGTTAGAGCGCGATGAAATTTTCGCTAAAGAGCAAAACCTCGCTTTAACAACTGAGTCGGGAACTACTGTTAATATTGAGCTTCCTGAATACGACATGCCGTCTACTAAACATGCTGCCGGTTACTATTGCGAGCCCGGCATGGATGCGATAGATATCTTTATTGGTTCCGAAGGCACACTGGGAATAATTACTGAAATCAAATTAAAACTCCTCGAACTCCCTGAAGCGGTGCTGTCATCAATAATTTTTTTCAATAACGAGGACGAGGCTTTCAACTTTTTGTTTGAAGCGCGAGAACAGTCAAGGGATAATTCGAGTTTGCAGATAGATGCATTAGGCTTGGAATACTTTGATGCGGATTCTCTTAGATACATGAAAGATGATTATCCGCAGATTCCGTCAAATGCAAATGCAGCCGTCTGGTTCGAGCAGGAAATTACCTCACAAACCGAAGAAGTAATCCTTGACGAATGGATGATCTTAATCGAAAAACACAATGGCGATTTGGAAACTGCATGGATTGCAACGAACGACACAGACCGCGAGCGTTTCAAAGATTTTCGCCATGCAATTTCGTGGAAAGTATCGGAATACATTTCGCAAAAGAATATTCGCAAAGTCGGCACCGACACAGCAGTACCTAGTAATAAATTTTTCGGCTACTATAAATTTGCGAAAAAACTTGCTAACGATGCCGGTATTAGCAGCGTTTGCTACGGCCACTTCGGCGATGCGCACATGCACTTAAATATGAT
>JANQLA010000556.1 GCA_028280855.1 Melioribacteraceae bacterium | reverse complement strand
TACACTGGTCACTTCGCAAGATGCCCCGCAGCTTCATGTTGCGCTGTTTGGCTCTAATGATTTAACCCAGAGCGTAATAATTAGGATTGCCCGGCTGGGGCATTATGCCAACTTCAAAAAAATTAAGATAACCCTTTTCCACGAAGGCGATTATGTAATTAAAAAACTTGAACAAAACTTCCCCGCTATTTTCGACATCGTGGAATTAAATTCAATTGATAAGCAGCTTGAGCTGTTTGAAATAAGCAAGTTCAACGCGCTTCATAAAGAACACAACTTTTCCGCTGCGTACATATTGTGCAAAGATGATTCCATATCATCCGAAATTCTTAAAAAACTTACACATGTTGATTCTCAAAAAAAAATTAATGTTATTCTTACCTTAACCAAGCCTGACGGGATTTTAAGTAAGTGGTACAATGGAAAGCTGATCGAAAACATCAATCTAAAAAAATTCAACATAACGGAAGAATCCTTTACAAAGGAAGCATTAATTTCCGAGAAGCTCGATAAACTTGCGATGATAATTCATCAGGATTATTTAAACAGTATTGGCGCTGATCGGCTTGACCCCGCGAACAAAGCTACCCATAGGGAATGGGGCTTGCTCCCGGTTGAAGCAAAAAATCAAAACAGGGAACAAGCCGATCATATCTACGTAAAACTACGCACTATGAATTGTGAGGCTGTTGATAAATCCGTTAAAGGCAAAGAAGATTTTGATTTTGAAAATGACGACGAGCTGACTGAGCTTCTTGCAAAGATTGAACACAACCGGTGGTGGGCAAGTAAACAGCTTGCCGGCTGGAAGTACGGCGAATCAGAAGACGGCAAAAAGAAACTTCACAAAGATTTAATCGAGTATGAAAAACTGGATGAAGGTGTTAAGGACTGGGACAGAAATGCCGTAAGGAATATGAGAAAACTGCTGCTAAAGGATAACCTGGTAATTGTAAAAAAACACTAACGCGTAAATAACATAATAACTATAGGAAATTTAATGGCTCGCAACCGAACATTCCGTGTATTTATCAGTTCAACTTTTGAAGATTTCCAAACCGAAAGAGAATTACTTAGGGAAAGGGTTTACCCGGAGCTTGAAAACTTTTGTAAGCTGCACAGTGCAACTTTTGAAGCGATTGATCTGCGATGGGGAATTCCCGCTAACAGCGCAGAAGATTTAGACATTGTCTCTATTTGCCTTGATGAAGTGGAGCGATGTAGAAAGCTATCGCCCCGACCAAACTTTATAGCTCTTATAGGCAACCGTTACGGCTGGCGCCCGCTTCCGGCAACAATACCTGCAAACATTTTTAACTTATTACCGCCTGAAGCAAAACAAACAATAACAAAACATTACACGCTTGATGATAACGCAATACCGCCAACTTATTTAGTTAACAAAAAAACCCTTACAGCGCCCGGTATTGAAAACAAAATTTTACAAAGCATAAGAGATGCAATTGATAAAAGCAACAGATTGCGGGAGTTCGAAAACTACTTTTTCAAATCAGCAACGCACCTTGAGATTGAAGAAGGAATATTCAAACCAAAGATAGAAGATATTGAAGATCACTTCTTTGCGTGTTTCCGCAGCATTGATGATTTTAACGGTAGGGTTGATAAAAGTCAAATCAATTCCTTTTCAAAAAAGTTTATTGATGTAAAAAACGAGGATGGATTAACGCATGATACCGATGCAGAGGTTTGGCTCAACCGTTTAAGATCAGACATTCGAACAAAACTAAAAGACAACTTACACCAAATAGGTGAATACCGCACTTCACTAGATGAGTTATCGTCAGATAAGGCTATTCCTTATATAGAAAGCATGTGCCTTGATATTGAAAACTGGCTAAAAAAAATGATTGTGGAAGAACTAAACGAACTTGATCAGGTTGACGCACTTGAAATGGAAAGGCTGGAGCACGAAAAATTCAAACGCGCAAGAAACCAAACATTCGGCGGAAGGGAAGCGCTGCTAAAAAAAATAAAGCAAAAGTACGGTAAGACGAATAACGGCAAAGCCATCTGCATACACGGCGAAGGAGGTTCGGGCAAATCAGCATTACTATCAAAA
>JANQLA010000530.1 GCA_028280855.1 Melioribacteraceae bacterium | reverse complement strand
CATTATGCTGGTGTAGCTCAGTTGGTAGTGCAGCTGATTTGTAATCAGCCGGTCGGCGGTTCGAGTCCGTTCACCAGCTCTTAAAAAGCTCGAAAATACTCTGTTTTCGGGCTTTTTTGTTTTAAGGCTTTGTGACAGTCCCGATGATTTTACCCTTTTTGTGTATGGAGTATGTATGGACTTTTGTATGGAGTGAGTCCTTACAAGACCTATAACTGCAAGCACACCCAAAGGAAAGTTCATGGATGCCGTTCCATTATTGAAACCTTTTGATGTAGCTACACTATTTAACTTTGCTTCCATTCGGCTTTGAACTTTTTTTCTATTGAGAATAAACCTAATAAAATTCTACTTTAATTAAAATGGATTCATCTGCAAAAAACATAATTTGCCCCGTAAACATCATTCGGCAAAACTATGATAGGTTTTATTGAGGGTGTACGCTAAAATGTTTATGCAGGCAAGGGCGACCCCGCACCAAAAAATTATAATAATTGCGGGGGAGTTTATATACCCTTGCCTCGATAAATGATTATGGTAGTTTAACACTAAGCTTATTTTTTTAGGGGCAAATTATTTTCTTACATTTAACTTGTTAGGTGCTGTACTATTATGTAAGGTATTTTATCTTCCATTTTTTGGTTGTAGTTGTTGACACAAGTCCTTTTTGTGGCAATAGCTACATAATTCCGACGCTAAATGTTAAGATTTATTAAGAGCCTTGCTAAGTAAGCGAAACGAACGAAATGAAGTAAATATATTACAGCTTGCTTATTTACGAAATGCAGTGAGAGAAGAAAACGAAATAGGGCGAAGAATTAGGATAGGATGTATAATGGTACGATTTACTGAACGTAGTTATTGGTGTAGTTCAAACCAATAGCTACACTAAACGATGCTGGATGATACGTTTAATTGAGAGCCTTGCTGAGTGAATGGAACAAACGAAATGAAGTAAATATTTTGCTGCTTGCTTATTTACGAAATGTAGTGCGAGGAATGAACGAAGTAGGGCAAAGGTTTCGGCATAACTGAAAAATATTAGGCTCCCCGCTTTATACAGGAAGCCAATGGAAGAGTTTAACTGTTATGACTGTTGAGAATAAGTAGCTGAGTATTGAACTACTTTAGCATCAGCCGATTTGGAAGCAACAGCTAAATAAAGAATGCTATTTTGATATTTACTTGCAATAGACTTTTGAACTACATCTAAGTTGATTGAGCCGGTGTAAGCTGCTGTAAAATCAAATCCGGCTTCTTCCATATTGAGTTTTATTATTTGATAAGGAAGATCATTGGGATCAGTGGGGTTATCGTATACGACTAAAGATGCAATCGATAAATCAACTTCGTCTGCTGTGAATATTCCTACTGTATTTAATGCACCTAATTCTAAGGAAAGATTATCAGCAGCTAAGGTTGCTGATGTTACAGGTAAACCAAAACCACCGGGTGTAATTATGTTATCGGCAGTAGGTTTATCTGAATCTGAAAAAGGATAATTTTTCTTGAATAAAGTATTGTAAACAGACATTCCCGGCAACTTGGATTTTTGCCAAATTGATTCTAATACTTCAATATCCAGTACATATTTAGCGAAATTGCCATTTACCGCAAATTTAGCACGAGCCGCTATTGATGCGGGTGATTGGCTTACTTCAAAACTTGAAGGACGAGCCGCAAGGATAGTTTGACCTTCAACTGTGCGGGCGGAAAGATTACCGAGTTTACCACTTAAGTTACCCAAAACGCTACCAGTTATACGTGCCATTGTTATTTCTCCAATATTGTTTTAACACAAACAAAAAGTAAGTAAAAGCGAACCGACAGTAACTGTAGAACTGAGTACAGTATATAATGATCTTAATTCTTTCTCAAGACTGCTTAGATACTATTTATATACTATTTAGTGATAATAGTTTTTTTCTGCGGGGGCGGAAAAGAATAGAATTTATCGAATCAAAAGAGAGAAAATATTTTAATGAAAGAATATGAATTGATTCAAACATTGGATGAGTTTTACGAAGATTAGAATAATCTGATTTGATCTTAAGATTACGCAGAGCAATATTATCTATTAGACCAAGAGATAAATATTCTTGAAACTTTGAATCAGTAGTTAGTTTATCGATATTTAATTCATGCTGATTCATAAAACTTTACTGAGACCAAATACCAAGGTTATTTTTCATTGCGGTTCTGCGAAGGTTGTAGAAAATGTCATAATACCTCTTACCTTTTGGATAATAGCGTATTCGTGCTAAGCCTTTTTTAAGAAGCTCTGCTTGAATAAAGAGTGAATCTTGACCGGATGAATCCGTTAACCAAGAGTAAGCAAGCAAACGACCAAAAATATCCCTAGTATTACCCTCAAACGTTAGTTTTATAACTTTATCGTTTATTAGAGAATCTAAAAGGTTTTTTGCTTGAAAAGCATAATAAACATTGAAACTGTCTTTAGAAGATAATTCCGGGGTATCTATACCAATCAATCTAACACGCTGAGAATCTGATAGTACAAAGGTGTCACCATCAATTACGCGGGCTACTTTTGCTTTTAATTGAAAACCATGCTGAACAAAAAAAGGAACTTGGGAAAAGGAATCAGAAGGCAGAATTATAAATGATAGCAATAGTAAGATGAGAGCTTTTATATAGTGGTATTTGTGATTTTGAAGCGGCATTTTGATTAATCTTTTTGAATGAAAGATATTAGTGATATGCTCAAAGTACAACAATCAATTATTGTGCATTGTTTGCTTTTGTTTTCATCAATATGAATTATAACCGTCTAAAGATTTTTTTCTGTTTATCTTAAAAGGGGGCGAGGCAGGCGAAATGGAGCAAATGTTTTGCTTTTTAAAACTTTTGCGGAATGAGCGGAGCTTGCGACCCGAAGCCCCTAAGAAAAATTAAGCGGAACGGAAGCGGGCAGATGCTTTTATCCCCGCTGCAGTGAAGTGTAACGTTTTACTGATAATGTCAGGTGCCGAGTTTACATAATGCCACATTATACGATAACGATAGAACTACAAATGTTCGTTGGGACTGACCAAAGCTTGTTGTATAATGTTCGTTATGTAAACTGGCTGATTATGTCGGGATTTATTGAGTTCAACTAATGTACAGTTGCTTTACAAATTTATAAAAGAAAATGTAGGTTGGAATCATTGTCTTAGTTGTTGATTAAATAATGTTAAGGACATGGGGTGTTTGATATCAGAATCAGAATATTGTTTAATTAGTTCTAATTTTTCAGTTGAGCTTTTATCCAGTTGATTCAATCTATATAGTTCGTTAAAGGTTATAGTTGAATGGTTATTAGATAAAAGAAACTTTGTGGGTTTAAAATTTCTAACACGTATTAGATTTTCAAATCTTGTTGAAAGATACCAATTAACACAGAATGCTTGTAATGCTTCATCGAACACGAGCAAAATGGGATATATTTTGTATTCTTTTGACTGATCAATTCCAGATAATTTGCAAAAATCGTCAAAGTTATTTTCGACATCTATTAATCGATTAACTTGTTGAGAGATGCCTTCATACAAAACAAATTTATTATTAAAAGCTTTTATAAATTGATCATAGTTCGTAGAATACAGCATCTTGCGTGAAAAAACAGATGTCTTGACCTCAAATAAGAAGATACTATCTTTATATAAAATCCCAATATCTGCATACTCCTTTGACTTAGAACCAACTTTGATAAAATTGATTTGATCATCCTTAAAGACTTCTTCACAAAATTTAGTAACCACCGGTTCAGCGATATCTTTACCAAAAACACCTTTAAAGCTATCACGGTCATCTTCAACTAAAACTTCATAAACAATGCTGAATAACGAATTAAAAAGATTAAATATATCCGTAACTAAAAAATCTTCTCCTTTTTTTATAAGAGGATACTGATTAAATAGATTGTACTCAAACGGAATGGTAAATTTGGGAGAGCGATTTTTCCAATAAGTATCTATTTTGTCATATTCTATTACGGCAAATTTTTCAAGGAAGGAAAATATTTCTGGATAGTTTTGATCCTTTATTTTCCTAAATATCTCTCTAATAGAAGCAATATCCTCTCCTAAATATTCTTTAATAGTTTCATTAAAAGATGTAGTATTCAATTCTTCAATCGCTTGTGCGTACTTATCAAAATAAAAAAAAGAGGCTTGAAGATCGTCTTCGTTCATCATAAGATGAACAGATTTGATACTAGAAAAAAATATTGTTTTCTCTTTTGATTTATTTATCTCAACATATTCATTAATTTCTATGAAATTATTAGTTATTGCAAATAATAAAAAAATGTCCCGGGGGCTCATTCTATCCTCAGCACTAAATTCATTTTCTGAGCAGGAGAAAATAAACTGAAGCAAGACAATAACTGCTTGACGATGAATTAAATAAACATTCCTTGCGATAGGAATATTGAGATGTTTTTTTTGAAGTTCTTTTATTCTTGCCGGATCATTACTGGTGCCTAAATCTTGAGAGATTTGGCTTATCGCTCTTAGGAGTATCTCTCTAGAATATGATTTTATTATTGTATTGATCTGTGTAGTACAGAATTCTGAAGTAACTTCAATATTCGTTTCATCTGAAAAAGTATAGTATTTTTTTACTGGCGGATCGGGCATTTATAGTGAAAGTTGTTATATATCTAAAGTGGTTTTTACTTCTTCAATATCCAAATCCAACACACTCTTTGAGATGAATTTTACATTATTCATGTCGATAATATCTGATTGCGGTTTAGATACATCAATAACTATCATTATTTTCTGAGAATCATTCAAGAAATAAGTTTTTAGATACTCATTAATTTTTGAGTCCTTGAAGCCATAACCAATTACTATAAGGTGTTTTGAATTAATTAAGTTTTGAAAAAGACGTTGGAATATCTGACTGTAATAAACAGTTCTCTCATAATGCCTTAGCTTTTCTGTTGTCCCCGAAAGAAATTCGGGTATAACATCCATATAAAAATTTTCTTTTTTAATTTCACCCAAATATGTAGTAATTTCTTTATATACAGAACCTTCATTTATTCCGTAAGCCCATTTTATCATATCATACTTCTTATTGTTGAGATTAAAAACATAATTATCAACACTACCGTGCAACTTGTAAAGATTGAACGTTGAATCAAATTTATTCTTAAATCTTCTTAAACGAATATCGTGTGTGTATGGGTTAATATTACCTTTTTTATTTGCAGTTAAAGTAATATTAGCAAAATAAGGTGAATACGAATCATCAAATCCATCGGAAATCTTATTACCTAGAGTTTGTGTATGAAAATATTTTTCAATTAAAAGATCATGGTTTAGAGAGTGAATATGAACTTTGTAATTTTCTGCTAAATACTCAAGCAGATACAAAAATTCAGCGTGTTCTTGTTTGGAATACGGTTTCAAAATAGATGCTGATAGTGGCCATTCTACCGTAATAAAATGTGCAACAAGTTGGTTATAGGTTCTGTTAAAATCAAATAATAGTGAGTGATGATCTAAAGGATAATCATATTTATTTTTAAACTCATCAAAAAAAATTTTTTCATCAGAAGAAAGTTCCTCTCTTCTATTTAAATCATTGTAATAATCAAAGAAATCTTCATAATGAAATTCTGAATTTGGAATTATTTTTTCATTATAGAATTTTATGAATTCTTCGACAAACATATACTGGTATTTTTCAATGAGCCAATTTTGATCTTGCCCTCTCTGAATTAGATGAGCTGATTGACTTGAAGAAATCATAAAATCTTTGTGGGTAAGGCTTCTAAACTTATTATTAATTTCTGCCGCAAGCGGATAACCGGCAGGTTTTGAAAACCCAGCTCCTAATAAAAAAGAAAAATGTTTCATCTTGCTTTATCTTATATAAATTAGATTCTGCATTAAGTAATATTACCAATAAAATTTTTTATCATTTCTTAATTTTTGTATGTAATTCTCAACTCCTTCAAAGCTTATGTCTTTAGGTTTTAGTGCTTTCCCAAAGAACTCAATGTATCTTTGTTTGGTTGCGTCAGCAGCGTTGTCAGGGGAATTAGGGTTTTCAGAAAATAGAATAACTTTAATTTTTGCTTTCTTTATGGAGCGGGCAAATAAGTAACGTAATTCAAAATCCGATAATGGTAAAGAGTAACCAATGAACACAATATGCGTTGCTTCAATTAATTCAAATCCGGCATTCCACCAAATAAATTTCAAATGAACATTATTAAAATCTTTTAAAAATGTTGGAGATATTAATAATGGTCTTAAAGGATGTTCAAAGTTCAAATTATTTTTACAAATTTTACAAAAATTAGTATTGATTGTTTTTGGTGTTGCAGCAAATTTAATAAAAAGACTATTACAAGAAGGACAAATACACCAATTAACAGAACCATGAGGTTTAAGAAGTTTTATATTTGTGAAACCTTTTGCTTTAATTAGATTAGAAGCAATATTACTTTTATCAAAATATTGCGTATAGGTACAATAGTCTAAAAAAATATTTCTTTTTTTGCCAGGTTCAGTGAATTTATTAATTGCAGTTGATTCAAATGAATTATCTAATAATGAATCCCAATTAGTTGAAATGACAGCAAAAGGATCTGTTGACTTACTCGAAGTTCTTAATGAAATAAGTTTTTCTGCAAAATCATTTATGTAATCAATAGTTTTTATTTTTCTTTTATCTGTTATACTCTTTATTATAGCATTTATAAAATCTTCTCTTAGTTTAAGATTATCTTTAATACCAAACCTATGGTATATAGAGTTTTCGCTAATTGACTTATCAAGCGCAGTAAAGATATCCTCTAAGGAAACATTTATAGTATGACCATAAAGAGATAGCAGGAAATTTTTCAGTTGATTATTAGGGGCAAAGTTTAATATTTCCGGGAGTAATTTTTTCTGTTCAGGTACACCGGCAGGTTTTGAAAATCCGGCACCTAAAATATATACTATTTTTTTTCTTGGCATCAGATTGTAACTATTTGTGTCTATTTTTAAGTAAGTTTAATCAAACGATTATTTGATTTCAAACTTCTCATAATCTTCTTTGCTTATTATTTTTTCAATTTCCGGGTTTATTATTTTTATTTCTTCGTAGGTGAGGTTGTAGAGTTTGTAAACCATTATGTCTATCCGGTCTTCTAAGTGCTTTGTGTCCGCTTGGGGATTTTGTTTTTTGGCGGATAGGATTTGGTCGGCAAGGTTTATAAACGGCTTTTGATTAATTGAAAAACTAACTTTTATTGGTAATTCTTTGAATTCGGTAACTTTAATTTGTGGAAATAAATCATCAAACTCATTTGCTGTTATTCTGAAATACCAAGCCATAAGTTCTGAATTAAATAAAGATAGAAGGAACTTTGTATCAATTGGAATACCTTTTTTTAATTTTGCAATATAAACGGATTGGTCTGCAACATTTTGCCCATTTACATATGCAGCATATAAGGTTTTGCCAATAATTTTTCTTAAATAAATCCTTTCTCCTTGAAAATATTTCCATTCTCTGGGTTCAGCAAGCCAATCACCCCAGCTTACGTATTTAGAAGAAAGTTGGAAATAATAAGGGAATACATTTTTCCCTCGAACCTCTTTAAAATATGTCTCATCTAATTTTTTGTCTGAATGGTAACTTCGTTCTGAATAATCTTTTTCTGTTTGAAATCCTTTTCCAAATTTGGTTTTACCATAACCATCCTTTCTATACGCGTGAACGCCCCTATTTACATCACATAATTCACGCACCCTTTTAGTATCTTTTTTGATTTTATTTAATAAAGAATGAGAACTGTTGTTAATCCCTATGTCAAAAATTAATTTTTCATTTTTAGTAAATTCATCTTGTATTACACTATGTATTACATTATGATGCCAGTTCTTAAAAGAGCTAACTTTAACTGCATTATTTTTCTTTTGATTTTTACAACAAAAAATAACTGTTGTATCAACAACAGCGGTTAGAAAAACATCATCAGGCATAAGGAGAATTTCACTTATTGTTGTTCTCTCTAATAAGAATTTTCTAATCTTTGTCAGTCGAATGTTTGCAAGCCAAGTATTAGGCATTATGAAAGAAATAATTCCATTTTGTTGAAGTAGTTTGACACCTTTTTCAGTAAAAAGAATATAAGTATCAAGTTGATACTCAGCAGTTTCATACATTAAATTAAAATATTTTTTATCTCCATTTGATAATAAACCACTTTTGCCAGCTATATATGGTGGATTAGCAATAACGATATTAAAACCATTTTTCACATCGGGACCAAACATCCATTCCGGGTTAAACCAGCCGGAGGCAATATTTGTATTATACGGGTCCCATTTGGATATTTGCTCGGCAAATTCGGAAGGGAAACCATTTTCATCTAATAGTTTCTTTAACTGCTCTCTTATTTCTCTGTCATTTTTCTCAAGAGTTTTCTTTTCAGTTTCGGAGCTGGTGATAAAGTATCTTTTTCTTAACGCAAAAAGTTCATCTTCTAATTTTTCAATCGCGCGGGGTTTAAGAGTAAGGCTTTCCGGCAATCCTATCAGCGTATTTGCTGCAACGAGTTTTGTTTCCAAGTTTGGCAGCGGTTCTATGCCGTAGTTATCGAACCCCTCCCCGTCCTTCCCCTCTGGTAAATGGGAGGGTGAGGTTTCATCGACTAAAAGGGAAATGAAGAAACGGAGTTTTGAAATCTGGATTGCTATTGGCTGTATATCAACTCCGTAAAGACAATTTTGTATTAGATAAAGTTTTCTTCCGTAATCAAGTTCGTTGCAATTAAAGTTTTCTTCAATTTTATCCGTTAGCTGGCGTTTAAGTTTCGGGTCGGTTACATTGCTTTCTATTGCATAAATTTGCTGCTGTTTCCATTTTGTATTATGAGGATCGAGTTTGGACAAAATTAAAACGAGCTTATGCAGAACTCCCATTGGAAATGCGCCGGAGCCAACTGCAGGATCGAGTATTTTACAATTGTTAATAGCGTTTATTAGAATGTCGGTTTCTTTGTCGGTGAAAGAAATAGAATCTTCCGAATAAGAAACGAGTTTTCTTAATTCATCTTCAAGTTTATCTTCGTTATTAATCCAGCGGCTTGGTTTAAGTTCCTCTTCAATTTTAAGCTGTCCTTTGCGTGCAGAATTACCGAACATATCGGATTGATCTTTGCCGATCTCAATGTAGCTTTTAGCTCCTTCTATAAATTTGTTTTTGAGATAAGCAATTAAAGACTCGTCAACCATATAATTAACAATTTCACGGGGAGTGTAATAGCTTCCGGTAGATTTACGCGCAGTTGACGCAGTTTCGGGATTGTAGCTTGCCAAAAGATTTTCAAATACTCTTCCTAATAATTCCGGATCAAGCGCGATTTCTTCATCTGTCGGTGTGTTTTCATCAATTGTAAAGTTGTATGACTGGAGTATGTTAATTAATCCTCTTGCTTTATATTTTTTCTTTGCTGTGCCGTAATCTTTGTTTAAGTCAACTTCTTTTTCATCAGAAAAGAAAAGTATATTTGGAAAATTGGTTTGGTTGTTTTCTTTATCTGAGAAACCGTCAATTCTAATTTCTTCCCCGGTATCATTTGAAGGATCATTTTTGCTTTTGTCGAGGCATTCAAAAAGTCCGCCGTTTAAGAAAGGAATATTCTCAAATATTTCAAGCATATCATCGGGATTGTTAAACAAACTATGGAAACGATAATAATTATGCACCATGTAATCTTTATTCTTCCCATGAAATGAATGATCCTTTCTAAATTTTCTTTCTTTTATCGGCGTGTTTAATGTTGCAAAGAAAAGGTTTTGAAGAATTGCTTTATAATATGTGCTTTCATTACCGGCAAGAGATTTTAATATGTCTTTAATTTCATCTTTATCAAACAGAGCATTAGATACCAGTTTTTTCTGTTTCATAAACCAGATGAAAATAATTCGTGTAATAAAACGGATTAAAGCTATATTCTTTCCGTTCTTTTCCACCTCGGCATCTTTGGGGAACTTTACATTTTTAAGCGCCCAGAAATACCAATTTGCAATTTCTGTGTAGAATTCTTTAGTAACTTTTTCAACAGAGAAAGCTTCTTTAATTTTTTCGAGCGAAGAGAAATCGGCAGCATCTAAACGATAGAGAAAAGTTTTATTTGTCTGATCTTTGCCGACGTAATAAGTAAATCTTTTAAAGTTGCTCCATTCTCTTTTCCCGTTTGGCTGTGGTATATCATAGACTAGAGAAAGACGGAAATTGTTGTTGTCATCATAAAAGATAAAGAATCCCGCTGTGTAACGCTGTTCTTGTTTTAATATTTTTTTTGCTAAATCATACTGTGCTTTTTTGCCGGATCGTTCTGTAAGGGCTTTTATTGTTTTGAAGGTGTAGATTATTAATTCATCTTCGTTTTCAAGTTTAATTTCGCCAAGAAGCAGAGCATCTGAGAAAAAATCATTGCTAAGTTGGTTTGCTTCTTCGTCTATTTGACGGTATGCGGTTGTTTTCCGGCGGAATAGATAGGTAAGATTTTCGGTGGAAAAATCTTCAATTAGTGCTGAGAGTAAATTTTTAGTTTCCATAAATGATCTTTTAATTTTTTTGCCGCGAATGCGCGAATTAGCGGCTTAACTAATTTGGTTTCTGGTTTTCAATTGCAATAATTATTTCCTTCGATAAATCTTTTAATCTCTGCTTTTCATCATACAGATAATTACCTCCAAGTTCTCTATTTAATGCAGATAATTCTTTTATAGTTTTTTGAGGATGTTTGTCGATATTTAAATTTGAAATCCTTCTAAGAGTGTAATCGGATAATGTCCCATAATCAAGTATATCTTCCAGCAGCATTCTAATAAAGGTTTTATAATCCGTCAGAGTTTCATTGTTACTTATTCTCAATAAATATTTTAGATTATTAATTGATTTTTGTTGAAGGCTGTTTTCGGTTCCACCTTTACGAGAAGCTTTTCCCATTTCTTTATAATTTTTTACTATCTCGTAATCATCCCAAAACCTATCACTTAATGATAAAGCCGGTTCATCTTTTTCAGCTTTTATCTTTTCATAAACTTCTTCAAGGCTTTTTATGAAATGATTATCTGAACCATCTTCCGTGTCATATAACCTATGATGAACAAATAATCTTTGCTTTTTTATAACGGCAAGCAATTCATTTTGGATATATTTTTTAGCGACTTTAATTCGAGGCGGAAAATTGGTGAGTGATGCAATTAATTCCGGGTACTTTTCCTTAATAGACTCAAAATCTTTCAATGCTTTGGTATAAAAACTTTCAGCTTCCATAAAATCGGGGTTCTGCTGCACTTTATTGTACAGACCGGAGGGAGTAGGTTCTTCATCTATATCAAAAATCTTAGCGTCTTCTCCAAGCGCATTATGAATCAAGAACATTTTTTGGGAAGCTATTTCTCTTGAACGGACAAGATCAGAGCCTTGCTCAGTGGGGAAGAAATTTACAATGTAAAGTTTATCAAAAACTTTTTTGCTGATTCGGTTTATTCTACCAACTCTTTGAATAACACGGACAGGATTCCAGGGAATATCGTAATTGATTACCATCCCGGCACGGTTTAGATTAAACCCTTCAGAAATTTTGTCAGTTGTAAGTAGAATATCATAATCATCAGCTTGCTCCAATGAAGAAGCATCAAAATTTTTATTTATATCTTTTATTTTTTTAACTGTGAGATCGCCGAATACTATTAAAACTCTATTGTCAAATTCTTTCACCATTAAATCAGACAAATACTTTACCGTGTCAGCATATTCTGAAAAGACTAAAACTTTCCTTTTGGGCTCAGAAGAAGATGACTTTTGATTAACTATTTTTTTTATCCCGTTTATTAAACAAGCAGTTTTAGGATCTTTCTCTACAAGATTTAATTCATTCAGTTCTTTTAGAATTCGATTGAATAGAACTAAGTCTGATTTAATATCGCTAATAAACTCATCTTTTTTATGAAAGATTTTCAGTTCGTATATTTTATGATTTTTAGGGTACTCATTATTTCTGATTTTCTCGGAATATGATTGTAAGTATTCTTCAATTTCATCGGAATCTTTATCATAAATTTTTTCAAGTAATGATCTGTCGAGGATATATTTATTTGTCTTTTCAATAAATTCTTGTACAGCCTTATTTATTCTTATAAAATTTTTAAGACTTTGCTCAAAAGCGCCGAATGAGCTTTCAAATCTTTTAACAAGCAAACGTCTCATAAAATCGTATAAGTTAAACTGCTGGATATACTGGAAGTTTTCCTCTTCGCCTAGTTCATCTAATTTTTCCTTTTCATATTCAAAAGGCTTATAAATTGCGCCCTTTAATAAACCGCCGTCATCAGGTAAAGCGAAATATTCGTTAATGATTTTATCATAAAAATCAGATTGATCTTTGCTCAGTTCAAAAAACCATTCTTGCGGATTTTCAACGGTTGATAAATCCTTTACTTCTTCTTTATAGAAAGGATTATTTTGGATATCCAACCGGTTACGGCGAATAGTTACCGGCTCAATTACATCTCTTATTTCTTTAGCAAGTATATGAGACAAATTATTAACATCGTTAAGATTTATAATGCTTTTACCAAATAAAGCTTTGTAATAAGTTTCTGCGCGTGAACGCTTCTTGGGGTCAGATGAATTGTGATATTTTTTAATGTAAGAAAGCTTATCAAAAGTTGATTTAAATATCTTGAATTTGAATTCAAGATCATCATCAAGTGTTATGGCAGATTTTTTAGGAACCATAAACAGTTTGAGCAAAGAAAAAATATCTGCAGGGCGATTATTAAAAGGAGTTGCAGTAAGAAGCATTACAATTTTGCCACGACAAATATTCTTTAAGTATTCATAATCTTTGGTGTCTTGATTTCTGAATCTATGCGCTTCATCTATAATAACAACTTCAATGTCATTTGCACTTGCAACAAACTCTGAAACATTTTCAAGATCTCCGCCGGAAACAGCTTCCCAACCTAAGCTTGAAAGATGAAATTGTTCGAGATATTTTTTCCACCCGGAGGATTTTGATTTATCCCCAAGGATTCCGGGTGGTGCAACTACAATTCCGCGTTTTTTTAATTCAAATGCAGTGGCGCAAGCAATGATTGTTTTACCAAGACCAACAACATCAGCAATAATGACACCATTATTATTTTCAATAACAGAAAGCGCTTGCTGAACAGCATCTAATTGATAGCGGTATTCCTTAAAATTATTTTCTTTTAAAACTTCAACAAGTCTTTGACCGATCCCTTTGCCTTTAAATATATCGATGTAAGTTTTTAAAACAATCAAATAAGCTTCAAACGGTGTGATCTCTTTAATTAGTGTCTCTTGTTCTAAAACTTCTACTAATCTTTTCTTTAGAACATCATCCTCTGTAATTTTAACAGCTTTATCCCATAATTCATCAAAATATTTTTCTGCATCATCAAAGCCATAATCGCTAATTTCAACATTAAACTCTTGCTGAGAACTTAAGCCGGCTGACGTAAGGTTGCTGCTTCCGGTTATAAATAATTTGCTCCGTCCGATTTGTCCTTCTTCAAGACTAAAGATATACAGCTTTGCGTGGTTGGGTTCATAAGATTTTCTTAAAATGATTCTGTCATCTGTAATAAGCTGCAAGAAAAATTTACATTGCTCATAAAAATCTTTATGGTCGAAATTATCAGTGTTAATTGATTTTTTAATTGACTCATAAAAGTTATGGATTCTTTCGTCATCTGAAATTTTTCTATCCTTATCACCATATTCAAAAAGTCCGCGAATATTTTTATCAACATTAAGACCAACAAGAATTTTAAGATTTACTTTGTCATTAGATTTCAGACCCTCATATAATTCTTTTAAGCCGGAGAAATAAAAAAATCCGATGAGAAATTTAAGTTCATTACTTTTTGAAAGAAGTTCGAGGAGTCTTGTTTTTAATTGTTTTTTCTGGCTGTTGGTAATGAAGTTATTCATAAAATAATAGGCTAATTTGTAAAAAAAGTTAAATCTGTTTGCATTGATAAATGATTTTGTTAAAAATGTTCTTTAAATAACGGTTTATCCGGCGTTAATAACAATATCGCTTCTTTTATTATTTTCTCGTGCGTAGCTACTTTTTCCGGGTCTAATTTATCTGTTAATACGCCTTCCTCAATAAGAGTTACAATATACTGGAATTTATGACCTCTTTCTAACTGCTTGTTCAGGAATTTTATAACATCAACAAAATGAACTTTATCTACACCGTCAAATATTCCGTCATGTATCAAAAATCTAGGAGAATTGTAGTTTTTCATTATGGAATAAAATAAAACCGAAAGATTATAGATAAGCGTTCTTCCCCGATTTTTACCTTTCCCAAATCTCTCGCTGTTATGCAGAATATCAATTTTAAGTTTAGATTTTATCTTTGGTCTTGAATCAATTGAAAAAGAGAATAATCTTGTGTCGGTTTTTGCAGGATAAAGTTCTTGATAAATAGAACTAAATACTTTATAAAATTCCAACTCAATATCGCGGATATTTTCTCTTAGTTCGATAATATTAGATTCAATTTTGCTAACCTCTTGTTGAAGGTCCGATACTTGCTTTGAGTAAACAGTATATGTTTTTATTTGACCTTCTAAGTTACTAACTTCTTTTTCTTTACTGACAATAAGAGTATTAGTATCAGCAATATTTTTTATAGCACTTGCTGTTGATAATATCCTAAATATTTCGGCACGTTGATTATCCAGATCATCGATTTTGAGTTTATTGTTTTCGATTTCCTTATTAAGCTTTTCAATTTCCTCAAGTATAAAATCTTTTCTTGATGCAACCAAATTCTTACGGAACTTAACAACATCTTCAAGTTCTTTTCTAATTTTTGTCCCCAGCAATTCTTGAAAATCATTGTAGATTTTCTCGACTGTGCTTAGACGGATTGAGAGATTATTTGAAAGACTTTCTTTATATGTATCAATTTTTTTTTGATTGGAAAAGTTTTCAAATGAGAGTTTATTAATAACCTTAGTTAGCTCATTTGCCTTGTCAGCATTCAGTTTTTGAGATGAAGCTAATTTATACGCTTTTATTCTTTCCCGTATCTCTTCAACTTCGGTTTTAATTTGTTTAATCTTGTCTTCTACATCAGAAACTGTTTTTAACTGATGAACGGATATAAAATTTTTTACTGCCGTATTTACCAGTTTCTTCTTTTTGTCTATTTCGTCAACTTTTGCCTTTAAATTGTATATAAGACGGTTGTCAATATTTAGTAAAAAAAGATGATATTGAAGAAGTGCAAGTTCATTTGAGAATTCGAGATATGCGAATGGATCGGGGTATTCCTTTTTATTGATCTTTAAAATAGTTATGTAAAATGCTAATAAGCGTCTAAGCCATTTAGGTGAGTAAAAACCGGAATAATCATCACGAGCAAAAATTGTATTACAAAGTTTAGCACGAAAATCTTCTATTGGATATTCTTTGTATTTATCGTTATTAGTTTTTAATTCAACAATACTTGAGTTATCAAACGAACGGCGAATAACATAATAATCATCTCCCGATTCAAATTCTAAATAAACTGTTAGATTCTCTAAAAAACCTTTTTCATAAGCTGTATACAATCTTGCATTATTTTCTATAGTAAAATCAGAGCCAAGAGTAAAATCAATTAAATCAAGGAATGAAGATTTACCAAGATTGTTTAATGAATCCTTGCCTTTCCCTTGGGGTTTATCACGATAACCGTATACATAATTTATTCCATCTTTGAATGTTATATCGGAAAAATATTTATCGGGTCGTGTGTAAAATTTCTTTAAATACATTTTATTTTTTATTAAGAGTAATAGAATAATTTTTGTAAATGATAATATCTGCTAACCACAAAAAGGTAATTACGTCAAAGAATAAATCTAAATCTATATTATGATTCTCTTTTAGTTTTTGAAATAAATCCTCAATATTATTAACACCTTTTTTAATGTAACGGATAGTATGGGCACCAAGAATTAATGCGTTGTAATTAAGATTTTCATATTTGGTAGGTAGCAACATTAGTTTAGATCCGCATTATAGTTTTCAAATAAATCGGGATCTTTAGGAACAAAAATATCTTTCTTGCTTCTTGCGCCAAAATCACAATATTCAAAAAAATACATTACTACAGCTTTTGACCATAAATTATATTTTTTGTTTTGTTTGAATTTATCTTCAAGACAAGAATCCGCTAGTATTTCCAGAAATTTAAATTCATTCACAGGATAAGTACTCTTTGGATAATTAGTAACTTCGCAATATTTGGAACGGAAGTATTCTCGAAGAATTATAACTTCTGTTTTATCGTGAACAGTAGTATCATGGAAATATTTTTCCACTAAAGATTTATGATAATAGGTAAGCTGATACATATCAAAAACACGGGACTGACATTTAGAAAAGTTCAATTTAATTTTTTTGACTATGCCATTGTATTTTTCAGATTTTTGATCGGGAATTGATTTAATAGGTTGTGCATTATCTTTAATAAAATTAAAGATGTTGTGAATAATATCCATTTCCTCAAGCAGATCTGATTCAGAAGTAATATACTGGGTGAACAGAGAATCATTATCAATGATAAAGTATTGCACTTCTTCATTGAAAGAACTTAGCTTTAATTTTAGCGTTTCAAGTCCCCAAGTTTCAATGCGAATATTACCGGTTGTTTCTCTAAATTTTTTCTTTTGATCGGGAGTAATATTAAATGAATCTTTGGAAAGAAATGTAACTGATGCCGGAGCTAATTGTTGAAGGTCATCAGGAAGCATTGATTCAATTGTTATAGATTCATCAAACTCATCTGGCACAACAATAAAAACATTATTATTGATATTATTGTAACCATTATCTAAGATTGAGGAACTTTGAACAGCTTCCGGGAAAAGTCTATAAAGCAATCGATCACAGAATGATGTGAAATCTTTATCTGACAGGGTTGAAACATACTCTTCAATAACTTTAAGGTGTTTTATTTTGCCCATGAACCCAAGAATAAATTACTACTGTATTAAAGTTTATTTTCTAACCAACTCATAAATTTTTAATGCTGTCTTTCTATTCAAAAGTGATTAAATCTTCATTTATTCGTAAATTTTGAAAAGTATTAAATTAAAATAACAATTAGTGTAATGAAAGAGAAGAAGAAAGAAGAGAAAACAGTATTACAAAAAATATCTGCTGAAAAGCTTTTGGAATTTGATAATTCAAGCGTCTTAACATATGTTGAAAAAATAGAAAACCTTGACGAAAGGGAAGCTTTTATTAACGAGCTAATAAGTTATTTAGAAAATTGCTTGTTGGATAGAGATGTTGGTAAGCCGGGACCAAAATTAAAAGACCAACTTAAGAAACGATTGACAACAACTGTAGACGCAATTAAAGGATTTGAACCGGATGATTTAATTTGGTGGAAAGGTACCGAAGGGCAGCTAATTTATTTATATGAAGAGTTAGTTAAGAATAATCTAATTGATG
>JANQLA010000523.1 GCA_028280855.1 Melioribacteraceae bacterium | reverse complement strand
CGTAGAGTATGAAGATCTTTAGAATGGTGAATGTCTATTGGAAATTTATTTAAAAAGCCGATTAACTTAATCGGCTTTTTATACACTGAAATTAAAACTCGATCTTTTTAGCTCTTCGATTAGCGTATTCAACAACAAATGAACTTGCTACAAATATAGAAGAATATGTACCAATCAATATTCCGAAAACAAGTGTAAATGCGAAGCCTCTTAAAACTTCACCGCCAAAGAACATTAGCACGGTAACTACGAATAAAGTTGTTGCGCTTGTAACGATTGTTCTTCGCATTGTCTTGTTAATCGCCTTATTAATATTTTCTTCCAACGGAGCGGTTTTATGTATTTTAAGATTTTCTCTAACCCTGTCGAAAACAACAACTGTGTCATTAATTGAGTAACCAACCAAAGTTAAAAATGCCGCTACAACAATTATCGATATTTCAAGATTTAAGCCGGGTACTACCCCGTATAAAATAGAGAAAACACCAAGCGTAATAATTACATCGTGAAACAATGCTGCAACTGCACCCAAAGCGAAAACAAATTTAAACCTGAATCCAAGGTAAATCAGAATTACGATAAGAGCAAAAATAACAGCGATTATAGAATCCTGTTTCAATTCATCGCCGATTTTTGGGCCTACTTTATCTTCCTTTAAAATTTGGAAAGGGTTATCAGGCATTTTTACCCGCAGAACTTCTTCAATCCAGTCCGCCACACCAACCCGAACCAGCATTTGATCTTCGCCAACCGTTATGGTCTGAAAACCGGCTTCAAACAACCTGGCCGATAATTCTTCGGCAACTGCTGCGCTGTCAAGTTGGTATGTGATCGATTCACCAGTAGATTCTACAAGAGTTCTGTTGACTCCCGGCATTATCTTTTCGATACTATTGTTAATTGATTCCGTTACTGTAGGGAACACATCAGCGGGAATCGTTTGTAATTCCGTTCTCACCAATAAACCGTTATCACCGCCGAATGTTTTTACTTCGATGTTACCTAATCCAATTGTGTTTAAGTCGGTGCGGATATCGCTGATTGAAATAGGCTGTTCAAAACTAAGTGCAATTTCCGATCCGCCTTTGAAGTCAATACCAAGTTCTAATCCTCTAAATAAAATGCTTGTAATACCGACTAACAGTAAAGCGGCAGATACAAAATATGCTGTACGACGTTTACTAAGGAAGTCGATGTTTAAGTTATCAAATAAACGCATTTATAAAAAATCTCCTATGAATCAAAAATTAACCAAGATTTATTTTATAGCCTTTGGCGGCCATTAAATCAAATACAAGCCTAGTCACAATTAAAGCGCTGAACAAGCTGCAAACGATTCCTATCATTAATGTAAGTGCAAACCCCTGAATAGGTCCGCTGCCGAATTGGTACAATATTATTCCTGTAAAAAACGTGGTAATATTCGAGTCGAAAATTGCCGAGTAAGAATTTGCATAACCGCTTTCGATAGATGCTTTAACGGTCTTACCCGTAGATAGTTCTTCTCTGATTCTTTCAAAAATAAGCACGTTGGCATCAACTGCCATACCTATAGTAAGTATAAGTCCAGCAATACCGGGAAGAGTAAGAGTAGCCTGGAATCCCGCAAGAATACCCATTATAAAAACAATTGTGAAAAAGAGGGCCAGGTCTGCAAAGGTTCCGGCCTTTTTATAATATACTATCATAAAGACTGCGACCAATAGGAAGCCAATAGCAGTCGAGTTAAAACCTTGGCTTATAGAGTCTTGTCCAAGTGAAGGGCCAACGGTTCTTTCTTCAATTATTTCAACTGGGGCAGGCAGTGCACCGGCCTGAAGAACAATTTGTAAAAGTTTTGCTTCATTCAAATCTTCCATGCCTTCTATAACTGAACGGCCTCCGCTGATCTTGTTCCTAATCGAGGGTGCAGAATAAACCGCTCCGTCAAGCACTATTGCACATCGTTTACCAATATTTGCACCGGTAATTCTTGCCCACTCCCTGGCGCCTTCGCTGTTCATCGTCATATAAACAACAGGAGCCGTAGTCTGTGGATCAATATTAGCGTTTGCTTCAGTAATAACACCGCCGGTTAGTTCTGCTTCTTTATTAACCATATAAAGAGTATAATAGTCTACCCCATCCTGTGTTACAGCGGGTTTTGCACTATACAAAAATTCCACGTTGTCAGGAATTAGGTTTACAACTTCGCGTCTGCTTAAATATGAATTGACTTTATCTCGGTCAATCTCTCTCACAAGCGGAAAGGGGCTTTGTCCCGTCATTAGAGCTACGGAATAAAACGGATGTTCTCTTGCGAATTCTTCTTCCGTTAAATCTGCAACATTCGTAGTGTCTTCTGCAACCGAAGTATCCGCAACAGTAGTATCAACTCTACCTGCCAGCACTTCATCAATTCTATTCATTATTGGAATAACAAAGTCGGCCTCGCGGGCAAATTTAAATTCGAGAAGGGCGCTTCCCTGAAGCAATCGTTTTGCTTCTTGTTCTTTTGCAATACCCGGTAACTCGACTACAATTCGTCTGGCGCCTTGCTTTTGTATGTTCGGTTCGGATACGCCGTACTGGTTAACCCTGTTGTTAATAATTTCGATAGCTCTTGTAACAGCATCGGATTCCTGCTCTTCAAGTCGCGAGATAATCTCGCTGTCGTCTTCTCTAATTGACCCAAAGTAACGGCTTAGTCGTTTCCCGGAATTCTGAATTTTTGCAGCAAGAATCGATACAAGATTTTCATCCGATGCACTTGCTTCAAGCGCTGCTTCTTCCAACATTCTGTCAAAATCTTCATCGGCGTTTTTAACCAGGTTCTCCAACAGTTTAGCAGTGTTAACTTCCATAACCAGGTACATACCGCCTTGCAAATCCAGCCCAAGCTTCACTCTTTTTTCACGGGCGTCTCTAATCGAAGGATCTGCAATGCGAATACTATCTTCCTTAAATTCTATCATATCTTCCAGATCGATCTCTGAAATGCTTGGCTGAGCAATTTTGATACTGTCGGCAAGTCGAACGAGTTCACTATTAATTGCCTTGGTGTTTTGATAATCGGCATAAGTAGGATACAGTAAATAAATACTCAGTGCAACAAAAGCTATTATGAGTATGATTCTAAATCTGAATTCTTTCATTATTTTTTCTAGTCTAATTAGTTATAAAATTTTAATAAAAACCGGCGGTAAACCGGTTAAATTTTGTCAATAACTATTCTCTCACAACCCATGTTTTTACAACAGCGTTAACATCGGTATGCAACTTCACGTTTATACTGTAAATACCCAGAGCTTTAATCGGCTCGTCAATTTCAATTTTTCTTCGGTCAAGGTCATAGCCTTTTTCTTTTAAAGCATCTCCAATCATTTGCGACGTAACCGAGCCGAATATTTTATCCTCTTCACCAACTTTAACCGGTATAGTTATACTTACTTTTTCAAGTTCAGCCGCAAGCGCCTGTGCTTCCTCGAACTCCTTAGCTTGCTTTTTAGCTACTTGCTTTTTCTCTTCTTCCAAGGCTTTAATATTTCCGGCAACAGCAGGATATGCAATCTTGCGTGGTATCAAAAAATTGCGGGCATAGCCGTCTTTAACTTCAACTACATCACCAATAGAACCGATTTGTTCAAAGTTTTTTCTTAAAATAACTTTCATCGTTACACTCCTTCTTACTTAACGGCTTCTGAAATATAAGGCATAATAGCAATTTGGCGCGCTCTTTTGATCGCGCGTACCAACTCTCTATGCTGCTTTGCACTAAGACCCGTGATTCTTCTCGGAATTATTTTTCCCTGGTCGGTTACAAATTTTTGTAGCCTTTTAGAATCTTTGTAATCAATAAACTCTTCTATGACTCTTCTAACTTTTTTAGTTCTCATTTTCGACATCTCCTATTTTTTATCATCATTATCTTTTATCAAATCGGATTCTTCGTCGGTAAGGAATTTGTCGAATGAATTGTCTTCATAACTGGGGGCAGCATCTTCCGTCGAACCAGCATCAACACCAACACCAGGGTCTACATTTTCTTCATAGTCTCCGGGTTGGTCGTTTTCACCTTTGCTTATTTTATTCAGAAATTGAATCCTCTTTGCTTTTATTTCAACGATGGTTCTGTTCTTTCCATCTTCTGTTTTGAAAGTACGACTCTGAAGCTCACCGTCTATCAACACGGCGCTTCCTTTTTTTAGTCTGTCCCTACAACTATCTGCTAGCTTATTCCATGCAACTACACCAACATAACAAACATCTTCCTGCCATTGGTTGCTGCTGTCTTTGTAGCGCCTGTTTGCGGCAATATGAAAGTTAACTACAGGCGTATTGTTCGAAGTTTCTCTAAAAACAGGGTCTTTCGTCAAATTACCGGCTACAATTACACTGTTTAATTCCGGCATTTTCAAGTCAGCCATCTCATATCCTCCGTGCTATTCAGCGCTTTCTTTAGTTGTATTATTTGATTGTTCTTCTTTAACCGCTTCTTCTGCATTGGCGTCTTTTTTCGCTTTCTGCTTTTCAATATGTTTCAATGCTTTCTTATCCAGAACCACAGTCAAATACCTAAAGATGTTCTCGTCAAGTCGAAAGGTTCTTTCAAGTTTTGCAACAAGTTCACGAGGCGAAGTGTATCGGAAAATTACATAATAACCTGATTTGGATTTTTGAATAGGGTAAGCAAGACGTTTTCTTCCCCATTTTTCCAGGTCGGTTATTGAACCGCCGTTTGCAGTAATGAACTCCTCTGCACGCTTAACAGCCGCGTCAATTTGTTCGTCTTCGAGGGCAGCGTTGATAATCACAACGCTTTCGTAGTGATTTGTTTTCATTGTTCCTCCCTATGGACAATTGGCCTTCTACCTTCGGTAGAAAGCAGGGTTTTAAAAATAAGTTGTAAATATATAATTATTTGATTAAGGGCGCAATAACCAACGATACCACGCTCATAAGCTTAATCAGAATATTTATCGATGGTCCCGATGTATCTTTAAATGGGTCGCCCACAGTATCGCCAACTACTGATGCTTTGTGAGCGTCGGAACCTTTCCCGTATTTAAATCCGTCAATTTCAATTCCGCTTTCAATCAATTTTTTCGCATTGTCCCATGCGCCGCCGGCATTGGATTGGAATATAGCCATCAGCACTCCGCTGGCCGTAACGCCTGCCAATGTACCTGCCAGCATTTCTTTGCTAAAAAAGCCGACAACAACAGGAACGGAAACCGCCATTAAACCCGGCATAATCATTTCGCGAATTGCCGCTTTAGTTGAAATTTCAACACATTTCGAATATTCAGCTTCAGCCGTTCCTTCACGTAGTCCTTTAATTTCGCGGAACTGTCTTCCTACTTCTATAATCATTTGTTTTGCTGCTCTTCCAACGGCACCCATTGACATAGCCGAAAAAAGAAACGGAAGCATAGCGCCAATGAACAGTCCGCCCATTATTACTGGTTTTGCCAGGTCAATTGTACTTATGTCTGCCTGGGTCATATAGGCAGAAAATAATGCAAGAGCAGTGAGTGCTGCAGAGCCGATAGCAAATCCTTTACCGATTGCTGCGGTAGTGTTTCCAACAGCATCAAGCTTGTCGGTTCTTTCTCTAACCTCTTTCGGCAGCTCCGCCATCTCTGCAATTCCGCCTGCGTTATCGGATATAGGTCCGTAAGCATCAACTGCAAGCTGAATACCGGTTGTTGAAAGCATTCCGAGAGCAGCTATTGCAATGCCGTATAGGTTAGCAAATTCATATGCACCGATAATGCTCGCAGCAATTATAATTATCGGAATACCAGTCGACATCATTCCAACGCCTAAGCCCGAAATAATATTTGTTGCTGAACCGGTAACCGATTGATTAGCAATATTTTTTACCGGACGATATTCGGTACCTGTATAGAATTCAGTAACTAATCCGATGATAACACCGGCAGCTAATCCTATAATCGTTGCAAAAAATACCCCGAGACTGGAATATTCGAATCCGCCGTGTGTCCATGTTTCGGGTAATAAGTTTGTAATAATAAAATAAGAAGCAATAAGCATTAGGAGCGCAGTACCAAATTCACCCATATTTAATGCTTTCTGCGGATTTCCGCCTTCTTTAACATTAACGAAAAACGTACCAATTATTGAGAGGACTATACCTGTTCCTGCCAAAAATAGCGGTAGTAAAACAGCAGCTAAAGAGTTTCCTTCTCCAAGCGAAGTTGTGAAAACCGCCCCAAGCACCATGGTCCCAATTATCGCTCCAACGTATGATTCAAACAAGTCTGCACCCATACCTGCAACGTCGCCAACATTATCGCCAACGTTATCGGCAATAGTAGCGGGGTTGCGCGGATCATCTTCAGGAATGCCTTCGTAAACTTTACCTGCTAGGTCGGCACCAACATCGGCAGCTTTGGTATATATTCCGCCTCCCACTCTTGCAAACAAAGCAATAGATGAAGCTCCCAGAGAAAATCCGGAAATTACATTTATCACCTTATATATATCCCAGTCCAAATTTGAATACACAAGGAAAAGTACAGAGAGACCAAGAATACCTAGTCCGACAACATTCATGCCC
>JANQLA010000510.1 GCA_028280855.1 Melioribacteraceae bacterium | reverse complement strand
AAAGGTTTAATTCCAATTGTTTGTTATGAATTATTTCGCTGCACTCTTTGCACTTTACCCACTGGCCATCAGGGAATTCGCGTTTTTGACTGTCCGGCGAAAATTTCTGCTTCGATTTCTTGAACCAAACCATTAAGTATTCCGTTCTTCAATGTTTACAAATAGTGTTATTGTTTGATTTGGGTTAAGTTTATCATTTGTCTGTAACGTAACAGTCCTGGTAAACTTTCCAATCCTGTCGGAAGTATCGAGCTTTATGTTTACCATGCTGTCTTCACCTGGCGCCAATTCTTTTTGATCAAGCACTGTTGCTGTGCATCCGCAAGAGCTTTTAACATTATTGATCTTTAGCAGCCTCTGCCCGGCATTCTTAAAATATACATTTAATGAAACAATCTCGCCTTGTTTTACTTTCCCGAAATCATGCTGATTTTTATTCAGGATAAGTTTGGGCCCGTTGTAACTCGTAGAAACTTCGTCCCCTACTTTTGCGATTTGAGCTTTAAATGTAAGACGAAGCTGAGGAGTTTCTTTATCATTTGAGAAAACATAAACATATTTCTTCTGATTTCCTTTACGCTTTCCAGTATCGAAAGTAACTTCAATTCTAGTTGTATCGCCGGGTTCGAGCTTATCCTTGTCCGGCTTTGCCGCTGTGCAGCCACAAGAGGCACGTACTTTCTGAATCTCCAACACTGCATCTCCGGTATTCATAATAACAAATTCGTGACTTACTTTTGATCCCGGCGCAATTGTACCAAAATCGAATACTTCCTCAACTGCGCTTATTTTTGGTCCTACTACTTGTGCATGTATAATTAAAGCAAATAGAAAACATACAATCGCTGTAAGATACTTTTTCATTTTTTCACCTTTGCTATGAAATTTTTAATATAATTTGGCTCCAGATAATCATACTGATAAGTTAATAAATCTTGCCCAAAAATATAAGCCCATTTTGCTAATGTAAGGCCTTTCGGAGACCCATAACGAGTGATTCTTAAATGACTATAATTACCAAACAAAGAAAAAGATTTATCTATTTTATCAATTTTAGATACACTTACCACTTCGATTTTACTTGTTACAATCCTTCCGCTGGTTCTTGAGAAGTTTTGTAAGTATACCTCATCCTTGTTCACCTTATTTACGATTGCAACTTTTAATAAACGTGGATCATTCATAAATAAGGCGTGAGCTGAGACTTCGAATGTAGGAATGGGAACCAAAGGTAGTCCCAGCCCAAAAGCTATGCCTTTGGCAACAGACATACCGATTCTTAAGCCGGTAAATGATCCCGGGCCCATTGATACTGCAATCGATTTTAGCTCATGCTTTTGCAAATTCATATTGGCAATACATTGATCAACCAGTGATAAGATTAATTCCGAATGTATCTGTTTACGCTGAACATTTGCTTCGGAAAAATTATCATCTGCCGAATAAATGCAAACGCTGCACAAATCGCCCGAGGTTTCAAGCGTCAGTATGGGTAGCATTTCATTCATATTTATATAGCTTTATTATGCGTTTGTTATCCGTTTTAATGATTATATTGACTTGGTATCGGCGCAACGGTAAAATCGATTCAAACAATTCTCCCCACTCGACAAAAATTATCGCCTGCTCATTATTTAAATACTCATGAAAACCGATATCGTATAACTCTTCAATTTTTTTTATGCGGTAAAAATCGAAGTGTATTACTTTTATATTGCCTTCATATTCATTTACAATTGCGAAACTCGGACTGCCTGCATTAGCTATACCCAAATGCTTACAAAACGATTTCACAAAATATGTTTTGCCTGAGCCAAGATTACCAACCAGTTCAACCACTGCTCCCGGGGAAAACAAATCTTTAAGCTCACCGGCTATTTCATCGGTCTCTCTCTCGGATAAAGAAATATATTCTTTCAAAAATTTCACTACGCTTTGCTATCCATGGTAACAACCGGTAAAATCATTTCCTCCATAGAAATACCACCGTGTTGAAAAGAATCTTTGTAGTAGCTCAAATATTTGTGATAATCCGTCGGGTACACAAAGTAATAATCCTCTTTCGCAATAATATAGCTTATTGTAACTCCCCTGTTCGGCAGTTTATATTCGGAAGGATTCTTCATAAAGAAAGCATTCTTATCATCTGCTTTAAGGTTACGGCCAAATTTAAACCTTAGATTCGTGGAGGCTTCACGATCGCCTAAAACCTTTGATCCGCGCATTGTTCTTATGCTGCCGTGATCGGTTGTTAGAATAACTTTTGAATTTTCCATCTTCGCAATTCTTTGAAAAGTATTTAACAACGACGAATGCATAAACCAACTGTTTGTTAACGAACGATATGCAGCTTCATCAGGGGCAATTTCTTTTAGGATATCCGAATCCGATCGACCGTGTGCAATCATATCAAGAAAATTTACGACCACCGCCATAAAGTTTGTCTTAGAATGCGAAGAAATATTCTGCTCGAATGCTTTTCCGACTTCGGGATCAATGATCTTCATGTACTTTAAATCATTACGCAGACTTATTCGTTTTCTATCGACTAATCTTTGCAGCAAATCTTTTTCATACTTATTCATGCTACGTTCGTCGTCCTTCATGTTCTTCCAAAGCTCGGGATACGTTCTCTCTATTTCGCCCGGAAACATTCCGCTAAAAAGTGAATTACGCGCATAAGGCGTTGCAGTAGGTAGTATTGAATAATAATAATCTTTTTGAATATCGAACATCTCGAGCAAATGTTTTTCGAGAACAGACCACTGATCAAGTCTCAAACAATCGAGGACGAACAAAAATACAGGCCCATTCGAATTTTCCAAATGAGGAAAAACATATTTCTCAATGATGTCTGTTGTCAGAACCGGCGTTTGGTATTCATCTTCTTTGTCTATCCATCTCTTATAATTTTTTTCAACAAATTTTGAAAATTCTTTATTACATTCCTTTTTCTGCTCAAGTAAAGATTGCCGTAAATCGACCTCTTTATGATCGTCAAGCTCAAGCTCCCAGTTGGTTAGCTTAAGATAAATATCAATCCAATCTTCATAATCAAGATTATCCATTAGCCTCATTGAAATGCTGTTAAAATCCTGCAGGTAGTCCTTTGCAACGTATTCACCGGATATTTGCTTTTTATCGAGAAGCTTCTTACAAACCATAAGCAACTGCGAAGGGATTACGGGCTTAATAAGGTAGTCGCTAATTTTACCGCCGATAGCATCGTTCATTAAACTTTCTTCTTCACTTTTCGTAACCATAACAACCGGGATGTTAGGATTAATTTCTTTAATACGGGCAAGTGTTTCAAGGCCGCCCATACCGGCCATCATTTCATCAAGGAAAATTAAATCAAATGATTCATCACGAACTTTTGCAACGGCATCCTCGCCGTTAGTTACTGTAGCTACATC
>JANQLA010000506.1 GCA_028280855.1 Melioribacteraceae bacterium | reverse complement strand
AAAATGTTCAAATAATTTTCAAAAAATAAAACAGAGAATAACATGGCATATTCAGGTTCTTCATTACACCGCGGCACTTTAACAATGATTCTTGCGGGCGGCCTTGGCGAAAGGCTGAAACCGTTAACCGAACCGCGTACCAAACCATCCGTACCATTCGGTGGTAAGTACAGGATAATAGACTTCGCTTTATCAAATTGCCTTAATTCGGGATTGCGCAAAACTTACGTACTAACCCAGTACAAATCCGATTCCCTCAACAGACATCTTTACGAAACGTGGAATATTTTTAACCCCGAGTTGGGCGAGTTTATTTATTCAATTCCGCCGCAGCAGAAGATAAGCAACAACTGGTATACTGGCACTGCAAATGCAATCTACCAGAATCTTAACCTTTTGGATGATCATAATATCGAACACCTACTTGTGCTATCCGGTGATCATATTTATAAGATGGATTATATGAAGATGCTGCAGTATCACATAGAAAAGAACGCGGATTTATCTATCGCTTCATTCTATCTGGATAAGTCGCAAGCGTCACGATTCGGCTGCATTGAAATAGACAAAGACTACAGGGTTCTTTCATTTATCGAGAAGCCCAAGAATCCGCCGGAAATACCAGACCGCCCTGATGAATCGTTTGTAAACATGGGAATATACATCTTCAACGCAAACGTAATACGCGACGTGCTAAAAGGAATGGAAACCGATGGTGTTTCGAATTTAGACTTTGGTAAGCATGTTATTCCTAAAATGATAAAGGAAGGTCATAATATTTACTCCTTCCGCTTTGTTGATGAAAACAAAAAAGACAAGCCTCACTGGGTTGACGTAGGTACTATTGATAGTTATTACGCTGCGAGTATGGACTTAATCTCCGTTAGTCCCGAATTTAATCTTTACGATGAGAATTGGCCGATCCGGGGAACACACGAGCAATCGCCTCCTTTTAAAACAATTTCGCACGAGGGGGAGCGCGTAGGACGAGCTTTTAACACACTTGTTACGGATGGATCAATTATTTCGGGCGGATTGGTTGAAAGATCGATTCTTGGAAGACACGTTAGGGTTAATAGTTATTCATACGTTACGGATTCTATCTTATTTGACAGGGTGAAAATTGGAAGACATTCGCGAATTCGCCGTGCAATAATTGATAAAAATGTTACAATCCCGGAAGGTGTTGAAATAGGCTTTGACACGGAAGAAGATAAAAAACGATTCAAAGTTTCTGAAACGGGAATTGTTGTGATACCTAAGAATTACGTATGGGAAGAGTAGTTTAAGTAACTAATTCGTTTTTTAAGGGGTTGAAAGTTATCAACCCCTTTTTAGTTTTAAAGAATCTTAAATATATTTGCCCACTATGGATGAAACGATTGATACGTTAACATTAGAAGAAAAATTGGAAAGCTTGCCTGCATTACCGGGAGTTTATCAGCTTAAAGATAAGTCCGGTAAAGTAATTTATATCGGTAAAGCAAAGAACCTGCGCAACAGGGTGCGAAGTTATTTCCATACGTCAGTCGATTCACCTAAAACACTGGCCTTAGTGAAGAAAGTACACGATTTTCAGCTTATAATAACCGACAGTGAAGTTGAAGCACTGGTCCTTGAAAATAATCTTATTAAAAAACATAAGCCGCGTTATAACATTAACCTAAAAGATGATAAATCATTTCCTTACATCCGTGTTACAAACGAGCCGTATCCACAGGTATTTGCTACACGCGAAATAATCCACGACGGATCAAAATACTTTGGACCTTATACAGATGTGAAGAACATGCGAACTTCATTACGAATGATTAACCAGATATTCAAAATTCGCTCATGCAAATATTTTATTGACGACGAAGTTATCGAGAAGAAAAAAGTAAAAGTATGTCTTGACTATCATATTAAGAAATGCGATGGACCCTGTGAAGGACTAATAAGCCAAGAAGACTATGGAAAGATGGTAAAAAACGTTATCAAACTTCTCCGTGGTAAAACCGATGATCTTCTTAAAGAAATGACGGTTGAAATGCATAAACTTTCCGACGGGTTTCAGTTCGAAAAAGCCGCCGATATACGTGATAAAATTGAACGCTTAAAAATTTATTCAAACAGGCAAAAAATTGTTAGTACGGATTTTGAAGACAAGGATGTAATAAGCGCGGCCGTAGAAGGAAAAGATGTTGCAACAACCATTTTGAATATAAGGGACGGACGACTGGTTGGCAAACGCCAGTTTCAATTGAATTCGGCTGATGAAGAATTAAAAAACATTTATTCGGCAATAATTCGTTTTTATTATAATGAATATGTAGAGGTTCCAAAGGAGGTTGTGCTTGAAACAGCTCCCGGCGATTCGTCTGCAATGATTGACTTTCTAAATTCACGCGCATCTCACAAAGTTAAATTCGTTGTTCCCCGCAGGAAAAGCGATACAATGTCGCTGCTTAACATGTGTAAACAAAATGCAACATTGCTTTTAAAAGAAATTCAACTACAGCGGATGAAAAAAGAGGGCAATGTGCCTTATGTATTATCGGCGCTAAAACGCGACTTAAGGCTTAACACAGTGCCGCGCAAAATTGAATGCTTCGATATATCGAACCTGCAGGGTACGGATACTGTTGCCAGTATGGTTGTATTTGTTGACGGGAAGCCGAAAAAAAGTTTATATAGGAAATTTATTATAAATTCGGTTGACGGACCGGATGATTTCGCAAGTATGCGCGAAGTGGTAACCAGGCGTTACTCGCGACTTAAAGAGGAAAATGAACCTTTGCCTGATTTGATTATGGTTGACGGGGGCAAGGGACAACTTTCAAGCACCGTGGAAATAATTGATTCTCTTGGATACAAATCATATAATATTATTGGGCTCGCGAAAAGATTAGAGGAAATTTTTTTCCCTGGCGACTCCGAGGCACAGACGATCCCCAAAACTTCCTCCAGCCTAAAAATATTACAGCACTTGCGTGATGAAGCACATCGTTTCGCGATAACTTTTCATAGGCAACGAAGAAGCAAAAGAACGTTTACTACCGAACTTACGGATATTAAAGGAGTTGGCGATAAAGTTGCAGCCAAACTTTTGAAGTCGTTTG
>JANQLA010000475.1 GCA_028280855.1 Melioribacteraceae bacterium | reverse complement strand
TCTTCTTAAAATTAAACATGAAAGAATGGTTGGGCATACTTTTATCAAATGATAAAATATCATACAAGATCATCCCAAGTTTCAATAAAAGTGGTCCTCTTTTGCTATGCCCGTAAAAAGGGAAATTTATTCTAATCGGCTTAATTAAGTGAGGTGCATTTTGTAGAATGTTTTCTCTTTCTCTAAGAGACTCACGCACTAACGGAAATTCCATGTATTCTAAATATCTCAATCCGCCATGTATCAACTTTGTTGAATTACTTGTAGTGCTTCCGCCAAAATCATTTTTCTCAACTAATAAAACCGAGTGCCCTCTCATTGCGGCATCTAAAGCAATACCGGCCCCGTTAATACCTCCGCCAATAACCAAAATATCATATAAGTGTTTTAATTCTCTGCGCAACTCGTGTTTCATTTTCTATCCTTAGTATTCCTGTTAAAAACCCAAATCAACTGAGAATTGCTGGATGTACCCCAGTCGTCCCCAATCGACATATGCATAATTAAGTGAAAAATTCAGTAAATCTGAAAACGGATTGTCTATACCGATACCCAAAGTTAATCCCTGCTCGCTATTATCGTTAAATAGTGTTTCGTATCCGGCCCTTAGCTTTAGAAGATTTTGGAAATTGTATTCAATACCGGTATTAACATAAATATTATTATTACTGGGGTGTACTAAGTCAGCAGCAATTGTGAGTCCATTCTCTTCAATAAATTCAAATTGATATGAAAGCCCAAAGCGGAATATTAAAGGAAGCGGAAATTCATCAGTCTTCAACAATACGTTTAATTTATCATTGGAATAATTTTTGTCATCAGCATCATAAGCTCTAACTAAATCGCGTCCGTCCATTTTCATATCTGAGCCAAAGTTTGAAATACTGGAGCCTATATTGAATCCTTCTAATTGTGTTTTGTAAAGTACGCCAACATCTAAGGCCATTGCACTTGCTGTTTCGTGCCATATTTTTTGCGAAATATATTTACCTGTGATACCGAACGAAAATCTATCAGTTACACGCATTGAGAATGTTGCTCCAACGGCCATGTCAAGCGCATCATAAAATTCACCGGTTCCTTCGGGTTGGGCAATTGTTCTTACAGGGCGTTTATCACCGTAGTTAAGCGTATTAAAACTTAAGCCAAATGCAATTCTATCGGAGAAAGGAAATACCAAACCAAAGAATTGTACCTTTGTATCGGCAAGCCACTCAGAATGATTCACTGAGAACGAAACGGTTTCTGTGTTAATTAATCCGCCCGGGTTCCAGTATAACGCAGTAACATCAGAAGCTAAGGAAGTAAATGCTCCTCCAATTCCTTTAGCTTTAGCGCCGGCGCCTATTTCTAAAAAGCTTGCGGCTGAAGTACCGGTTTTAGTAACATCGCTTGAGTAGTTAAGGTTAGCAAAATCTTCCTCGCCTGCTTGAGAAAAAACAAGTCCGGTACTCAGCAAAATTATAATTGCAGTAAATCGCAGTAGATATTTTAACATTAAAAACTCCCGAGTTCTAAGTCGTTATTTTATTAAGGCGAACTTTCCAATTTTTTCACCAAGCTCAAATGCATCTACATGAAAGATGTACATTCCGAATGCTACGGTTAAGCCGTCCTCGGTTGTTAAGTCCCAAGGTTCTGCTCCATTATCTTCAGCGGCGTTTCTATCGATAGTTTTCACCAGCACACCGCTCATAGTATAAATACGTATCGTACATTTAGAAGGAAGGTTAACAAAATCAATTCTCCTTTCGCCCCTTCCTGCTGAGTAGAATAGCGGTCTTTCCCAGGAAGCGTTTGATACATAAGGGTCGGGCACTACATAAATATCATCCAGATTGTTTTTAGCTTTTTCTTTATCGACTTTAGCGCCAACCGTTACAAACTCATAAACGTCATCGGAATTAAAAGCTTTGCTCACCTTAAATTGGAACACATCACCAATAGCCGGGGTGATTTTTGTTGTATCACCGCCGTTATCAAAAATAATTCTCATAGCGGTTTTATATTGAAAGCCGGTGGCATCAAGTGCAATAACAATTTCATCGCCTGTGTTTAAAAGGCTGTCTTTGTGAATTGTTTCGTCGAATAGAAATTCAAACTTCTGCTGAGTAGTTGTACTCCAAACTTCAAAATTAACGGGGCTCTTTTGGAATGCAAGCGGTGCAAAGGAAGTGTCGACTTCTGGTTCTCCAATCCTGATTTCAAAGTCTTCGCCAAGTCTAACTTTTTTAGGCGACTCCAGTAATCTTATTGAAGCGGATAAACCTCCGCCGCCTGTAACCCAGCCTTGATCAACAACAGCCACTGAGTCATTATCAAGGCGGAATTTTAAACCTTCGATTATGATGCTTTGCAGGTAAGTAGGATCGTATTCATCGCTTTCGTACACAACTCTGTTTTCAGTAGCATCTTTGATTATTATGCTGTTAGTAGCTCTGCTTAATGTTGTGTCGGTAAACAAAACCTGGTAAACATGATTATCCTTAATTTCATCAGCCACTACAGCATCAACTTCAATAGTTCCTGTTGCAACACCACTGGTATGAATTACACCGCCTTCAAGATGGGGATCGACGTATCCCGCTGAAGGAGCGTTAGGCACTACTACAGCACAGTTTTTTCCAAGCGATACAACATCACCTACAAGATTTGTTTGAATTATTTTGCTGCTTTCGCTAGGTGGCGCCGGCGCAAGATTTTCCTGGGTAGTTAAACCCCTGGCGAAGAAATCAATATCATAGCCCTTGTCGTAAGAAACAATAGCGTAGTAGTACGTTCTGCCGTTCTCAACATTTT